>JAPULJ010000070.1 GCA_027295145.1 Alphaproteobacteria bacterium
CGACCAGCACCCGGTAGCGATGGGGCTAGAGCAGGTTGTTCTCACGCGTTACTCGGAGGACCCGCTTGCGGGAAAAACGGATGCGACCAACAGGGCCTAGGTCGTGTACCCATAAATCGCGAAAACCTCTTGCAATCAGCAGCTTGCAGCAAAATTCCGGATGCGGGATGTTTGCCAGAAACGGCGCGATTTCAAAGGCTTATCCTGTTTATGAGTCCACGACCTAGTCCGAGTTCAAGGGCTTCGGTCGCCACGCAAGAGCCGCAAGGCAACTTCACGCTTGCGCGCCACCGTCCACCGCTGGCCAGGTCCCAGTGGGCCTGCCGGCGAAACCTAGCCTGGGGTAGACGTGGATGAGCCATGCTCGCCCTCGTTCACCTCAGGCCCATCAACAGCAACCTTCTTCTCAATAATGCAGGTCATGTTCCGGTTTCCTTGAACATTTCGATCAAGCCAATTCTATGTCCAAGGAAATCGGGTCCGACTCACGTTGACAATCCGTCCCATACTTAGCCACAATCTCATTAGGAAGAGAGCCCATTTTCAAGAGGGGTAACTCATTCTCGTATTTTCGCCTGCCGCCCCAGGGGGCAGCCGGGCCAGTGTTCGTTTGGGTTTGCAGAAGATGTTGAGAATCTCAGGAGTAACGAAAAAATTCGCCCAGATCACGGCGGTTGATAACGTGAGCCTGGAAATTCCGACAGGCCAGATGCTCGGGATCATCGGGCGTTCGGGAGCCGGCAAGTCGACGCTCCTGCGTCTCATCAACCGACTGGGCGACCCAACCAGTGGCGCCATCACGTACGAAGATATGGATATCACCGCGCTGAAGGGACGCCCCCTTTACCGATGGCGTGCCAAATGCGCGATGATCTTTCAACAATTCAACCTAGTCCCGCGCCTCGACGTGATCACCAATGTGCTGATCGGCCGCGTCAATTACCGCCCGACCCTGCCGATGATCTTCAAGATGTTCACTCCGGCGGAGAGGGCACTCGCGATTCTCGCCCTCGACCGCCTGGATATAACCAGTCAGGCGCTGCAAAGAGCCGATACCCTATCGGGCGGCCAGCAGCAGCGCGTCGCGATCGCCCGCGCCCTGACCCAGGAGCCGAAGATCCTGCTTGCCGACGAGCCGATTGCCTCGCTGGATCCGCGTAACGCGGCGCTGGTCATGGATGCCCTGCGCTCGATAAACGATGAAGATGGGATCACAGTGATCTGCAATCTCCACACGGTCGGCACCGCCCGTATGTATTGCGACCGGATTATCGGTATGGTCATGGGCAAAATCGTCTTTGACGGCAAGCCGGGCGAGTTGTCGCCGGAAAAGATTCGGGAAATCTATGGGGGCGATGGCGAAGACATAGACATAGACATCGACATCACCTCGACCGACTTGGACAAGGTCACCGAGGCGGCAACCGCCGGGTGACCGTTCGACCCTGGAAAAACCGGGAGACAGGAGGAAAAACAGGATTTATCGAATACGAAACGACGAACTCAAAAAAAAGCCTCGAAAGAAGGTAACAATGAAAATCATAGGAGGAAAAATCATGTCATCGCATCGTTTTGCTCCGCCATTTATGGCGCTCGCCGTAGCTGTTTCGCTTCTGATTTCGAGTTCCGCCACGCTCGCCGACTGGCGAGAGCAATACCCGACTATCAATTTCGGCGTTCTCACTCTCGAAACTCAAATCACGACGACGGAACGTTACGATCTTTACATCAAGTACGCCGAAAAGAAATTGGGCGTCAAAGTGAAGCTGTTCCAGGCGTCGGACTACGCCGGCGTCGGCCAGGCGCTGATGGCGGGACACCTTCAAATGGCCCGTATCGGAGGTGCCGGCTATGCGTCTGCATGGCTCGACTGCGACGGCTGCATCGAGCCGTTGGTGACCACCCTGGGGCTGGATGGCACAACCGGCTATTTCTCGATCCTGACCGTAAAGTCCGACAGTCCGTACATGAGCCTAGACGATCTGAAGGGCAAGTCGATCGCATTCGCCGACCCGAACTCGACGTCGGGCTACATCGTGCCGATGGTCAGCCTGACCAAGGCCGGCATCAATCCGAATGAGTTCTTCGGCAAGACCGGATTCTCGGGCGGCCACGAACAAAGCGTTCGGGCCGTGCTGAAGGGCACCTACGACGCCGCCTTCACCTGGACCTCGGAGGGCGACACCTTCGGCAACCTCCGGATGATGATGGATAAGGGTCTGTTGAAGCGTGAGCAGGTGCGCGTAGTCTGGAAATCCGACCTGATTAGAAATCCGCTGCTCGCTGTCCGAAAAGATCTACCCGAACAGATGAAGAAGGATATCGCGCAGATGTACCTCGACATGGAAAAGGACAACAAGGAAGTGCTGTTCCTGGCCGCTCAAGGTGAGGTGCAAAGGTACGTTAAGGTCACCCACGCGGACTACGCAACACAGGTAGAAGCCCGAATATTCCTGCGTGACGCCCGAAAGAAGAAAAACAGGACCTAGCCCCTCCCAGTGACCCGGCGCGGGACCCGCGCCGGGTCTTCCTGTTCGCTTGTTTTTTGAGGCGACGACGCAGAACCATACGATTATGCCAGAGGCCTCATCGACTCCGGTCACCGTGAATCCCGTCGCCGTGTTCGAGCGCGCCCGCGCCGAGATGCTTCGCCAGAAACGGGTGCAGGGCGTAATCTTGGTCGTTGTGTTTCTTGCATGTCTGACGGCAGCAGTCATCGCCGGTCAATTCAACATCGTGACCTTGATCGAGGGCTTTCCACGGACCACGGAGTACATCGAAAAGCTTCTGCCCGTACTACGCTGGGAGACGCTGGGAACGGATGTCGCCGAATGGTATTGGAACACGGACAGGTGGCTTGAACTCCTGGTCGAAACCTTGCTGATGGCGTTCTTCGCGACCCTGTTGGGCACGGTTGGCGCCTTCGTCTTTAGCTTCTTCGCCTCGAGCAATTTGACGACTGCCTACTGGATGTATTTTCTGACCCGCCGATTCATGGAGATCGCGCGCTCGGTCCCCGATCTAGTCTACGCCCTGGTTTTCGTATTCGCCTGGGGCCTGGGACCGCTGGCCGGGATACTCGCGCTCGCCATACACACCTTTGGGGCGTCGGGAAAGCTGTTCGCCGAAGTCAACGAGAACATCGATCCCAATCCGCTGGAAGGAGTTCGCGCCGCCGGTGGCAACTGGGTCGAAATGATCCGTTTCTCGGTCGTGCCGCAGGTATTACCGGTCTTCGCCTCTTACACGCTGTGGCGGTTCGAAATCAACGTGCGTACGGCGGCGGTGCTGGGTTTCGTCGGCGCGGGCGGCATCGGCTACGAGCTCTACACCAACATCCGCCTCTCTTATTACGAGGACGTGAGCGCGATTCTGCTGATCATCGTCGCCACGGTCATTTGCGTTGACTTGGGTTGCGAGAAAATTCGCCATCGTATGATCGGCAAGGAGTTTCTCTGATGATGCTTCGCGTCGACGCCATTTCCGAAGCCGAAATCGTCGAGGCTCGTCGCCGCCTGCCCCGGGTGTTTTCCCGGCCGATCAAAGAGCGGCTGCTGTCATGGGCCGGCTGGACCGCGTTCGCCGGCTTGGTCCTCTACTGCTTGGTAAGGTTCGACTTCTCACCGTTCCGCCTATGGGATGGCGCGCACGAGCTCGGCCTCATCACGAGACTGATGTTCCCACCCTCGGCCGGCGGCAATTTCGATCTGTTCCTGTGGGCCATTCTCGAGACTCTGGGAATGGCTTTTCTGGGGACGCTCATTGGCGGTGTGCTCGCATTTCCGCTCGGCTTCCTGGCCGCCAAAAACATCGTCCCGGCCTGGATATTCCATTTCGGCATCCGCCGCGTCTTCGATGTCCTGCGGGGTGTAGATGTGTTTATCTGGGCCTTGATCTTTGTCCGCGCCATCGGGCTCGGCCCCCTGGCCGGGATCATGGCGATCGCGATCTCGGACACAGGAACCCTGTCGAAGCTGTTTTCCGAAGCGATCGAGAACATCG
>JAPULJ010000700.1 GCA_027295145.1 Alphaproteobacteria bacterium
GCCCTCGGGTCTGGCTGACGAGCGCGACAGCTATCTGTACAAGTTCGCCGCCTTCCACGAGGACATGCACACAGAGGCATTTACCTGGGCCCGCCAGACCCTTGCCTATCCCCGGCCCAAATTCGCCAACTTCGAGCTCCCCGCGGACGCGGACGCAGGGGCCCTGGAAGGTGACACCGAGGTTCCGGGAGGTCGGTTCCAATTGGGCTCCGAGACCGGAACAAGATTTGTCTACGACAATGAGAAATGGGCGCACACCGTCCAGATTGAACCGTTCCGTATCTCGCGTGCCGCTGTCACCAATGCGGAATTCGCTGGTTTCGTCGATGATGGCGGCTATGAGCGAGGGCAATATTGGGACACCGACGGCTGGGCTTGGCGAATGGAAAACGCAGCCAAGCATCCGGTCTATTGGGTCCGCGACGCCGGTGGCGACGTTACTGGTGGCTGGGGGATGCGGCACTTTGATACGCTCGCGATCCTGCAGCCCCACCGCGCCATCGTTCACGTCAATTGGTACGAGGCCAGTGCATATTGCCGCTGGGCCGGACGCAGGTTGCCGGCGGAGGCCGAATGGGCGGCCGCGGCCCTTGGCGAGCCGACGGCGGATGGCGCCGGCCTGGCCGAGACCAAACGCACTTTTCCCTGGGGCGACGAAGCGCCCGAAAAGCGCCACGCCAACATGGACGGCCGGGCGTTGGGATGTGTCGATGTGGCTGCCCATGCGGAGGGTGACAGCGCCTTCGGCTGCCGCCAGATGATGGGCAATGTGTGGGAGTGGACAGCGACCACCTTCGAGCCGTTTGCGGGATTTGCGCCCGATGATTACGCGGAGTACTCCGCGCCCCTGTTCGGCAATACCAAGGTGCTGCGCGGCGGCGGCTGGGCGACGCGCCGGCGCATGCTCAACGGTCGCTACCGCAACTTCTTTGGCCCCGACCGCCGCGACGTGATTGCCGGTTTTCGCACCTGTACATCGAAGGGATAACAAGGCTGGCGCATCGTTGGCGATTATCGATCACTTATGCCCGGCTCAAGCCGAATAAACCTGACCCCGCCCGTGCGAAATATTCTCTGCAGGACCCTGCCTCAGGCCTCCTGCCACCAATCGTGGACCGAGGCGACCGCGCGAAGTCGCTCGATCTGCCTGCCCCGGGAGGATGGCCGGCAGAGCATGTTCTCGTTAACGGTGTCGCCGAAGACGTTACGTCTTTCGCTGCGATAGTTATCTGGATTATAGAGCCGCGGGACGTGCCAGTAGGGCCGATAGTCCATCTCCAGGATCTGCCCAATCAAAGCCTCCGACTTTTTCCGCAAGTCGTTCTCAACATAGAGCAACGGCCGATGGCTCCTAATCGTCTCCGCTGCGCCGAGTAGAACCTCACGCTCCATGCCCTGTACGTCGATCTTGATCAGATGGCACGCATCGAGGCCGAGGTTGTCGATCGTCGTCACCGCCACTACCTCACCCGGCCCGTCGGCCCAACCGTCGTGGCGATCGGCACCGTATGGCAACCAATATTAGCTCCGGCATCGACGACCACACTTGGCCGCGATCAAGTAACCGCCGATAGATCCGAGCCTCTTCCTCGCAGTATTCACCGTAGGTCTCGAGCGATTTGCCGATATGGATGTCCATTAGGCTGTACAGCATTAGCCCGTAACGGCACCGGCGTATCCTCAGATGCCCATTCTTCAGTATTGAGGCGTTGCCGTCGTCTATGACGAGGATTGTACTCTCCAGTGCCCTCGGCGAAAGCGGGTCCTTCAATGGGGCAGGTTTCGCGACGACACCCTGCCGCGCTCACCTACGCTGCGAGGGCCATTCGGAATATTATGGCGGCATCCGGTAAGACGGCGGTTGCGGGACGTTCTAGCGCGACGCGTTCGCCCGCTTATAGACTTCGTCGATCCCCAGGGTTGTCAGCAGATCGTAGCCGTTGGCTTCCAAGACCTGACGGATTTCGCCGCTTCCTGTTGCGTTCTCGATCGTCCAGACGCTGATGTTGAATTCGTCGAACGGAAATGAGGACAGGATGGCAAGCTCTGCGCCCTCGACATCCATCGAACAATAATCGATGTGCTGCAGTCCGTGTTCGCGGATCAAGCTATCTAGGCGGCGCGTCGGGACCTGCAGGATCTCCTCCCGGTGCGACGGATTTTCACGAACCGCCTTCAGAATATCTTGGTTGTAGGAGTCCACGAGCCCGCTCATCTGTGCGTAGCCGTTCGTGATATGGATAAAGTCGGCGTTGCCGTCCTCGGGCCCGATCGCCACCTCGATGCAAGGTGAGGAGCGGATTTTGGCCGCCGCTTGAGCATGGCGAGCCACCGGCTCGACAACGATGCCTGTCCAATCGCGGAGGGCTTCGAAGAACAGGCAAGTGCTGCCGGTAACGCCATCATATCCGCCAATTTCGATGAAAACACCGTTGCGTTTGCCCTCGAAAACCTACTCGTCAAGGAATCGATCCTGCCCAGCCTCGGAGAAATAGAGCGGCCTTGCCTGCAGGCGCCCATCCGTTTCCCAGGCCCGACGCGCGATCTGACCCCGGTCGTGGCTCTCCGGTAAGCGTTCTAGGAGTTGGCGATAAATATCCCGGGCCGTTTGGAGGCGGGTCTCGGCTTCGGCGCACAATTCCTCGGCCCGTTGAAGCGCTTCTGCAACCGTATGCAGCGCCTCGCCGTCCTCGTCGGCCATAACGACGCTAGGGTTTGTTGGGTCCGCTCGGGACGGCAGTCTTCGGAACCGTCCGCCGGACCCGCGGCACGACCGGAGGCCTCAGAGTGTCTTGGCGGATCCCTTGAACCGCCGGCGGCTTGGTCAAGCTATCTTGGCCAGCCGGACCCGCTGGTGGCTTGGTCAAGCTGTCCGCGCCGCCGGCCACGCCGCCGCCCGGGTTTACGATGATGGGCGCCATCGACAGCGTATCGCCCTGTTGCGCGGCGAGGGTCAAAATCTCTCCATTGATGTGGAAACCGCCCAGCGCGGTGATGTCCTCATCCAGACGGATGATCGAGGAAACCGCCGGCTGGCCTGTTCCCCGATAAACGGTGTCGGTCAAGCCCGAAGAGGCCGCGCTCGTCGCAGTGGTTACAGCACCGGCGGCGATGATCATGGCACCTGTCATGAATGCGCGTTTGGCCATTTCGACGCTCCTAGACTGTGTATGCACCGACTAGTCTCGAAGATCGGGTGCCGGTCTCATCTACACTGGACCTATATATGGAAAATGCGGCTTCTAGATGGCAAACCGGGCATCGCTCCAACGACCCGACCGGTGAGCCTGTACGGCATTGGCGAGCGCCGCGGCGACCTCTTCGAACACGGCAGCCCAATCGCCCGGCCGTTTTTGGCGGAACAGGCGCATCGACAGGTACCACGGCGTTCGCTCGCCTTGGCGCCGATAAATCCAATAGGGCGCGAAGTCGAGAATATTCCAGACCGGTTTACCGAGCGAACCGGCGACGTGAGCGATCGAGCTGTCGGTCATCACGACGAGATCCAGGGCCTCGATGAGCGCTGCTGTTTCGGCGAAATCGCTGGTGTCCGCATCGACGATCAGCCCGCCAAGTCCCTGCTCTCGCAATACGGCCTGCTTGGGGCTCTTCTGGAGGCTGTAGAACTGAATATCCGGATTCTGGGCAAGCGCCAGGAAACGCGAAAATGGCGCGGACCGCCGGTGGTTGCCGACGAACCCTTCGCTGCCCGACCAGACGATCCCGACTTTGAGCCGGCTGCCGGCTCTGCCGAGGAGCAGTTTGATCTTGTCGTCCAGCCCTTCGGCAGCATAGAGCCGCGATGGCGGCGGTGCATCTAAACCGTCGAACGCCAGGCAGCCGGGTAGCGAAAGCGCCGGACAGAGCAGGTCGAAATCAGCGAAGTCGAGATCGTCGTCAACATAGAAATCCACGCCTTCGAGCTTGGCCATTAATCGGCGCGTCTCCGGCCGCGTTTTAAGAACGATGGTGCCGCCGCGTTCCTTGGCCTGAGGCAGAAACCGGCTCGCCCAGATCGTATCGCCGAACCCCCCTTCGGGCAGGACAAGCAGCGTCTTTCCATCGAATGATTCCCCCCGCCATTCGGGTAAACCTGTGGGAAGTTTGGGCGATTGATCGAGGCGCCACCGCCAGGCGTACTCTTTCCAGGCTTCGGCGAACCGTTCCTCTTCGAGTAGGATCAACGATCGCGTGAAACGCGCCGATGCGTTGTCTTGGTTGATGTCGCAGGATCTCGACAACGCCTTGAGTGCAACCTCGTTTCGCCCGGCCATATTGAGGGCCAGACCGAGATTGTAATGGATTTGCGAATCGCCCGGCTGCAGATCTGCCGCACGCTCGAACATTCCAATCGCGTCCTCGACTTGGTCAATATCGAGATAGCGCGCGCCAAGATTAACCAGGGCATCGAGCGAGTCCGGATTTGTGGCGAGCGCACGAGCGAAGCAGGCGATCGACGCTTCGGTTCGGCCGGCCAACTGTTGAAGCTCGGCCAAATGTAGCCAGGCATCGGTACGGCCGGGATCGAGCTCTATGGCCGCGTTCAGAAGCGCAATCGCTTCGCCGAAATTTGCCCGGCGCTCGCGTTTGATCGCAAGCTCGATCAAAACGTCAACGGTTGCCGGCGATTTGGGCATGCCGGTCCTTGTCGCTTGCTCGCGGGTCTTTTGCCGTCGCCGGCGGGTCTGGCTCACTGAACCCGGGAAAAGTTGATCCCGTGTCTAACCCGGTACACCGTCCGGCCGTCCCAGTTGTAAGCTTTCAATGTGCAGCGAAGCGTATTCGTCCCGATCCGTTGACAGGTCATTTGCTGCCGCACCGAATTAGATCGCTTGGCGCCGCGCAGGCAATTTCCTTTGCGGCCCGGCATGTCGATCCGCACCGTACGGCCGGTTACGCTCGCTGGTCCAGACTGGCCCTGGCATTGTTCATATATACTACCTGGGTAGATGCTGACGCTGATGACGCTCGCGCGCAATCCGGACTTGGTTCGCGTGAAGCACAGCGAGGCACTGTTGCGCCCGGCCTTCACGCGCCAGCAGCCCGACAGGGAAGCTGGTTTCGCTTGGGCGAGGAAAATGGGTTCCGCAATTGCGAGCTTCTTGGGCAGCCCGGATTTTTCGCGCTCAACGGCATCAACTGCGGCCATGGTCGGACCAATAAAAGCCGTGCATACAAGCAATATTGCCGCCACCTTGATCAACCTGCGTCGGGACCGCAATTTCAGCTGGCGCATCATCGCATGCTCCTGCTTGTATCCGCCCCGGTATGCTGCTGGCTATCGTCAGAGCTGTCAACGCCCGTCCCGGTGCCGCACGGGATCACCCGCGGCGGCGTTCAATTGCCGCGCATTCCATCCAATTGAGAAAAGACGGTTTTCTCCAGATCGGGCAATATTACAAGGGCCCCGGAGAAATCTTGATCGCGCGAATAACCACTGACGGTAACGATGGTATCGAGTCCCGCATTCAAGGCGGATTTCAAACCGTTCTCCGAGTCTTCGAACGCGATACAACACGACGGCTCAAGGCCGAGTCGCGCCAATGCGAGTAAATAGACATCGGGCGCGGGCTTCTTGTTGGGAACTTCGTCGCCTGCGGCGATAACATCGAATATATCACCTGGGCACGTGCCCCAATTTACCTGAATAAGCGCTTCGACGTTGGGCAAGCTGGTAGTGGTGGCAATGGCGAGTTTCATGCCCTCGGTTTTTGCTTCCAGGACCAGCTCCCTGACACCTGGCCGAAGCCGGGCCGCGCCGGCATGGATCAGGGACGTATATCTACTTGTCTTGGCGGCGTGGATTTCAGCAATCAAGCCAAAGGCCCGATCTCTGTCCGGCAACGAATTCGCCTCTATGAAATAGCGCATTCGCTCCTTGCCGCCGGTGACATGAAGCAGCTCTTTATACAGATCCCGGTCCCAGAGCCAATCGAGCCCAAAATCGGAGAAGGTCTCGTTGAATGCCCGGCGGTGAATTTCCTCGGTTTCCGCAAGTGTGCCGTCGACGTCGAATATCAGCGCTTTTAATGTCATGCTGCACCACTGTGACCCAAGATTACCGAATGTACGGCGCTGGGCAGGGCGGACATGGCGTTAACGATTTGTGCCGCACCCAATGTCGACACCGGTTCGTGGCTATAACCAAATGACACGAGAATAAGTGGACAACACGCGGCCTTGGAAAGGGCGGCATCGGCGGCCGAATCACCAATCATAATGGCGTGCGCGGGATCGCCACCAGCGTCTTTCACCGCTTCGATCAATGAAGCAGGATCCGGTTTCTGTGGGCGCCCGGGGGCGCCGCCAACAACCGATTTGAATAATCGCCTTATGTTCAATCCGTCCAAAACCTCGAGCGCGATGGCTTCCAATTTGTTGGTGCAAACGCATAGCGTAAAGCCCTCTTCAACCAAGGCCTCAAGGGCCTCCATTGTTCCTGGATAAAGTTGTGAATGCACTGCTGGATGGGTCTCGTAGTAGGATATGAA
>JAPULJ010000701.1 GCA_027295145.1 Alphaproteobacteria bacterium
CGCTCGAAGCCCCACAACTCCCAAAGCAATCAGGAAAAGCCGAGGTAGGGGACTGGAAGAACTGACAGTATTCGGCGGTAACTTTCTCAGAAGCTCGACTTCATGGGCACGATGCATTCCCGAAGCGCGAATTGGATTAAATCCGCAAAATTCTTTAGATTAAGTTGCTCCATCATACGGTATTTATGGAACGCCACCGTGCGTGGCATGATGTCGAGGATCTTGGCCGCCTCCTTCATGGAGCGCCCTTCCGCGAGGAGCTGCAGGACTTCACGCTGGCGGGGCGTCAACTGCGGGGTTTCGCCGTCGTCAACGGGCCGCCGAATAAACGAATCCACCATGCCCTGAGTAATGATCGGGGTGACGTAGGTTCGTCCGCAGAGCGACTCCTTGATCGCCTTGATGAGTTCCGAGGATGCCGAAGTTTTCAGGAGATATCCGGACGCGCCGGCGCGGAAGGCCTCGCTCGCGACGTTCGGATCTTCGTTCATGGTCAAAAAGATAAGCTTGACCTCGGGCATGGAGATCTTGAGCTGCCGCGCCGCGTCCAGGCCATTCAAGAGCGGCATGGCGATATCGAGCACGATCACGTCGGGCTTTAGTTCCGCGGCCGCAGAAAGCAGCGCGCGGCCGTCGGAAACGGCGCCTACCACCGTGAACTCGGGTTCGAGCAGTTTTTCAAAGGCTTCGAGCAGGAGCGTGTGGTCATCGGCCAGAAGCACGCGTCGTCGCATCGTCAAATCTCCCGGTTCGGTTCGGTTTTACCGGCTATAAACGGTATGCGAACCTCGATCCGGATTCCGGTCGGTTCGATTTGCATGATCGAGATCGATCCGTCCACTTGGCGGAGCCGCTCCCTCATGCTGAGAAGGCCCAATCCGTGACGGTTTCGGTCGCTTTCGGGATCGAACCCGGAACCATTGTCCGAAACTCGCAAAATCACTTCGCTCGCGGTCTTGTCGATCTCGACCCAGTCGCGCTTGGCGCCGCTGTGTTTGATGACGTTTCTGAGCGCTTCCTGAACGATTCGGTAAAGGCACAGCGCGATGTCGCCGGGAAGCGAACGCGGGACACCGCGATGTTCCAACTCGACATGAAGATCGTGCTGCGCGGAAATCTCTTTGCAAAAACTCCTGGTCGCCGTCACGAGACCGAGGTGCTGCAATATCGACGGGTGAAGCTGATGGGACAGGCGATGGACATCCGATGAAAGCTCTTTGGTGCGCCGCAACAGAGACGCAAGACCCTCGACGAGGCTATCTTGCGGATCCGGCAACCCATCGTGAAATCGCTCGATGTCCACGGCGAGAAGTGCCAATCTTTGATTAAAGTCGTCGTGAAGTTCGCGCGCGATTCGGCTGCGCTCCTCTTCCTGGGCGGAAATCAGGCGGGCACTGAGGCGGTGCAGTGTGCTCTCGGCTTCCCGGCGTTTCGTTATGTCGCGAACCGCGCCCACGATCAAGGTCTCGCCACCGATCTCCGTCTTTCCGAGGGTCAGATCCATCGGAAAGCTCGAGCCGTCCTTTTTCCGGCCGATGACCTCGCGCGGGCCGCTATTGAGCGAAGCACTCCCGGCAGATTCAATATTGCTGCGGATACTGTCGCCCTGCTCGCTTCGGCCAGGCTCCGGCATCAGATTAGAAATGCTGCAACCGACTAATTCGTCGATGTCGTAACCGAATATCTGTCCGGCGGAGGCGCTGGCCGATCTCACAATGCCGCCGGTATCGATCGTAATGATGCCATCGGCAATGCTGTCGACGATCGCACGCAGATGATTCTCGGAGTTTCTGGCCGCGTCCTGCGCTTCCTGGCGCTTAACGATTTCGTTCCTCAGGTCTTCGTTGGTCCTGCGCAACTCCACGGTCCGCTCCTCGACCCGAAATTCGAACTCATCTCGCGCCTTCTGAAGCGCAATCTCGGCACCCTTGCGATCGGTGATATTGGTCGTCGCGCCGCGATATCCCAAAAACTCGCCGTTCTTCGAGAATAGCGGTCTTGCGCAAATTTGGAGCCATCTTCCTGGAAGAGAAACTTGCGGCCGTTCCACACGATACGGTTTCCGCGCGAGAAGTGCCTGCTTTTCCTCGTCGAGGTCCCCTATATCACAGTGCTCGTGGCAGGCATCTTCGAGCGTACTTCCGAGGAAGCCTTCTTTTTCGACACCGAGCCCGGTGGAATCCGACGATATAAAGGCGAAACGCAGATTTTCATCCATTTCTCAGAGCCAATCGGATGCCAGTTCCGAAAAATCATGAAAACGTTCCTCGCTTTTTTTCAGTGCTCTCTCGGTATTTTTTCGCTCGGTGATATCCGTGTTCACGAGGAACGTCGAGCCGTCGGGCGTTCGTTCCTCCCGCAGCTCCAGCCAGCGCCCATCCTGGCGTTGCTGGACCAGGGGACCCCGGGGATTTCGATGCCGTTCCATACGCTCGCGGATAAAGGTCTCTTCGTCGCCAAGAGCATCCAAAATCCGGTTGGCGGCGATATTTTCCCTGAGCATTTTCTCGAACGAAATTCCGGGCACGATTTTCGGCGCCAGGTCGGGGCTGAGTTCCTTGAAGCGGCTATTGCAGAAGACCAATCGGTCATCGGCATCGAAAAGTGCGAAGCCATCCGCGACCGCCTCGATCGCGGCCATAAACCGCTTCTGCACGCTGATAGCCGCTTTCTCGGCGTTCACCTCCGCACTGATATCGGTGCCGGTGCCACGATAGCCCTTGAAGCTTCCGGCCTCATCGAATAGCGGCTTGCCGCTGACCGAAAGATGCATAATGCGGCCGTCTCGGCTACGAGACACATACCGAAAATCCTTGAACGCCTTGCGCGAGCGGGCACAGAGACAACGCGCGGGGGACCAAGGGACTCCATAACAGGCCCGCCGTCTTCGATGGTTCGATCTCGCTTGGTCCGCAAAGGCGTGCCCTTTTGGCTCTTGATGGCAAACATCCGAGCCGCTTCCCTGCATCGTTCATTGTGCCGGTCTAAATTGCCGGGTTTTTTTTACTGTTTACAATAAGTAAGTCTACTAATGAATTTAATCATTGCGGGACACCGGTTTGAATTCAGTTCGCAAGAAGTCTCAACCAATAGCAGATTAATTTAGAACTTAAAGACTCGCAATAAGACGGCGGTCGGCGTCACACCCCCAGAATTTCAAAAAGTGTGACTCGCTAACGGGCCACACAAGTTTGGGGCATTCCGATAATGTGGTGATCGAAACGCTACATTGGGGGACAATGAAGCGTTTTAGCTTCACCGAAATTGCAAAGGTTACGATTGGGAGCGTAGGGCACTCGGATTGCAGGGCCGCGGTGGTTACCCGTGAAATCCAGCTTCCGAATGGCGCACGCGACCGTTCCACTCGCTAATCCTGCCCTCATTGCAACGCGTGCAGGGAGGCGTAAAGCGGCAACACGTCGACGCTTCAGACCCTGGCATCCAAACAGACTGGCCGAAACTGTCAATTCTGACAGAGTCGTCGAATACGAGTGCCAGGCGGCACTAATACCAAAGGTCATTGATATTGACTCCTTTCACCCCGTGGGCTTTGGGGCGGATTTTTGCCGCCAGTCAGGAGCGCGTTGCGCTGTAGTGCCAGCCACTTCAAGCCTGCGCGACGCCGCTGGCGGCATAAAGCGCCCGGCCCGGAGGGTGGGGCCCCTCGGCCCGCCGGGTGCCCCAGGGGCTTTTGGGCGGCGCTTGCCCGCCATCTGGGATTCGGGGGTGGCACATCGCACCGCGCACCGCGCCTGCCCGGCGGGCCGAGTGGCCACCATGAAAGGGATCAATATCAATGACCTTTGGTATTAGAGCGTTGTGCCTGCTGGTTGCGGCCGGGCTCGCCGTGGCGCTCGCGGCGGTTCCGGCCCGGG
>JAPULJ010000702.1 GCA_027295145.1 Alphaproteobacteria bacterium
ACCGCCAGCGCTTGCACCGTCGAACCCGCGGCGTCCATCGTCACGATCTTGCCGTTCGTAAGGACTAAGTTCGCTTGCATCCTCAACTCTTTCTCTAACCTGCTCCCTAGCTCACTTTATCAAGCCGCTGAACGCCGTGTCGCGGCGATGACATGTAGTAGAAGAACTTGCCCGGCGAACTCCCGGTGTTCCTCACTTTGTACTTCCAACCCGTCGGGTAATACGCGCAATCGCCCTCTTTGAGCACATAGAACTCGTCCAGATTCGCGGCGTCTTTTCCCCACCAGACCGTAAACTCGCCATACAGGACGTAGTAAAACTCGTCGCAGGGACCGTAGTGGTGTGGCGCCGTTCCGTCGTCTTCTTCTTCGAGCGCGAATACGCAGGTTTCGTCACCCGCTTCCATGTAACAGACGCCAATGTGGCCTACGTCCTTCAGTTCGAATAGTGACTTGATGGGAACGGAGATGTAATGGCTGTCGTCGTGGCCTGGGCCGACCATCTTGACATCGCCTTCACTCACGACCTGCGGCCTGACCTCATTTTCGCTCATCGCGTTGTCTCCTCGTTGAGTGCCTAAAAATGAAGACTACGCGCAACTGACTGCACGCACGAGCCCCCGATTGATTTAGTATTCGAACGATGGATCTCGCAGCCCTCACACAACGCATTCCCAAGGCAGAACTTCATCTACACATCGAAGGCACCCTCGAGCCAGAGTTGATGATGGAACTGGCGCAAAGAAACCGAATTAAACTTCCCTATGTAAGCGTCGAGGACATTCGGCGCGCCTATGATTTTTCCGATTTGCAATCTTTTTTGGATATCTATTACACCGGCGCGCAAGTACTGAGTGTGGAGCAGGACTTTTATGACCTGACATGGGCCTATCTCAAGCGCGCCGCCCAGGACAATGTTCGCCACGTCGAAATCTTCTTCGATCCGCAAACCCATACCGAGCGTGATTTGACGTTTGCGACCGTGATTGATGGCATACACAGAGCGTTGCAGGACGGAGAATCCAACTTAGGAATAACGTTCCGGCTGATCATGTGTTTCCTTCGACATCTCAGTGCGAGCGATGCCATGGCAACCCTGGAGGAAGCTTTACCCTACAAGCGCCGCATTCACGCAGTCGGCCTGGACTCTTCCGAAGTCGGCCACCCGCCGTCCAAATTCGTTGGTGTCTTCGACCGCGCCCTAGACGAAGGTTTTTTGACCGTTGCCCACGCAGGGGAAGAAGGTCCTCCAGCGTATATCTGGGAAGCCCTGGACTTGAACGCGGACGATATCTATACCTTGGCAAAAAACGCCTTTACGGCGAGTTTCCTTAACGATGCAGAAAAAAAACGCTACATCGCTGAACTTGATCAAGCAATGAACTGATTCCGGTTCTTGTTACAAGGGCACCGTGGAACAAGGATGAAAACCAAACGCCGCACGTCAGGGGTACGAGAACAACGCCGACACCGCCATCTGCCAGTCCATTCTCTCGCCGGCATACCATTTCGCGTTGCAACCCTCGCCGTTCGCTGTCGCTGCGAAGAACTCTCTATCCATCCACTGTTGGACATCGTGATCATTGGCGACTCTGGGTAGCTCGGACCAGTTTGGCAGTGGTTGCTGTCGCTGATCTTTGAAATAGACTTCTCCATCAGCGGATTTCTCACAGGCGAATCCACCTTCATGAACAAGGTGATGATGGTGCCTGCAGAGCAACACCAGGTTGTCCAGACTGGTGTCTCCCCCGTCGGCCCAGTGTTTGATGTGATGTCCATCGACGAATCGGGTGTTCGTACAGCCCGGAAAACGGCAACCGCCGTCCCTGATACGTCATGCACGCCGCATCGGCGGTGGAATCGACCGCGAACGACGCCCGATCGAGAGTGGTTCGCCGTTTTTGTCCTCTTTGATCTTCACGATCGTGCTGTCACAGCTGATTCGCCGCGACGTTACCGCGGTAACGTGGGGGCCGTTCTCGATTTCCGACGTTACCGCGGTAACGTCAGTCGCGGCTGAAGCCGCTCCCACTGTGTGGATAATTACCTGGTAGCGGTCCGCCGTGGAACCCGAAGATTCATCATTATTCATGTAGGTCTCGGCGATATTGGCCAGTGCATCGACGCGGCGGGCGGCGATAGGGGTGGCGTCGGACGTTTCCGCGGTAACGTCAGTCGCGGCTGAAGCCGCTCCCACGGAAGCCGTTCCCACAAAATTCTTGTCCATGGCCATTTCGAGGGCCTTGATGATCAAGGCGCCCTGCTCGGCCGGCATGCGCGCCTTGATGACCAGGCAACCGTCGTGATCGTAGTAATGGCTGAGCTCGCGATCTCGGTACTGCGCATCGGCAACTTCAGCATCCTGCAGTCGCTTGACCATGCGAAATTTGGAGACCAACTTTTCGACGTGATGCGCGGTGCCATGTTTGGCAATCATCATCAGGTAATCTTCGTTGGTCTCATCGGCGATGCGGGTCATCGCGCGCACTTTAGAATAGCTCAACTCGCCTTTGGACAAGCCCTTGTCGATCTTCGGCAGGTTCGCGAGTGCATTGGCCACCCGTACTTTTTCCCGGGCGGCGTTCATGCCAATGCCGCATTTGAAATTGAGCCAGTGCGCGCAGGTGAAAAAGCCCAGGTCGGCCCAGCACTCTTTTTCGTCGAATTCGCGAATCAGGGTGAGTAATCGGGACTCAGCAGCGTAAAGGTAGCTGCAGAGCTCGGTGATTTGATTGCCGAGTTGTTCTGCCTCTGTTGGTGAGGAATGAGCGTCTGTTGGGCTGATGACAGCGACTGATTGAATGGTCCATCCTTTGAGATTCTTATTACTGTGTTTTTGTACAGTATACGCTTTAGTCACTGAAATTACAAGATAAAACCGGATATTTGGAGCAAGCAACGAAAGTGAATACACTGGCGGTCATGAGCAATCGCACTCACCTGCTTGCCGTACTCTTCCTGCTCGCCACATCACCGGGTCTTGCCGAGCCGGTCGTCGCAACGTTTTCCATTGTCGCGGCCGATCCCGAATCCGGGGAAGTTGGCGTTGCTGTCGCTTCACGCTTTTTCTCGGTCGGCAGCGTGGTGCCCTACGGTGAGGGCGCCGTCGGTGCAGTCGCGACACAGGCTAACGCGGATGTCAGCTTTGGCCCACGTGGCCTGGAATTGCTGGCCCGTGGGGTTACGCCCGAAGAAATCGTGACCATTCTCCTGCGCGATGAGCCTGCGGACAACGGCCGGCAATTCGGCATTGTCTCCGCAAACGGACTGTCGTCGACCTACACCGGGCCCGGCTGCCTGCCCTGGGCCGGTGGGCGCGCGGGACGCAACTACGCGGTGCAGGGCAATATTCTGACGGGCGAGGATGTCGTCAT
>JAPULJ010000703.1 GCA_027295145.1 Alphaproteobacteria bacterium
GGCCATTTCAGGTTCTCCTTGCACCACAGCAGGGGCGTGGGTTGCCGATAAAATCAGTATACCGTCACCGATTAAATAGTCGCCTAGTTTTCGCCTTCGTGCTGGGTGCGGTTCTCGCCGGTGGCGTGCAGGCGGCCGAGAAGGGCGCCCGTCCATCCGCTGCGCTGGCCGACGAGCGCGCGATCATAGCGCGCAGTGGCTTGCCGGCGCGGATGGTCGGGTATGTCGTCTACGATTTGATGGAGCGGAAACAACTGGTGGCGAAATCGGCCGGACGGCTGTTCGTGCCGGCTTCCGTGGCCAAGGTGGCGACGACGATCGCGGCGCTGGAAATGCTTGGGCCCGATTATCGCTTCGAGACGCGCGTCTATGTAAACGGGCGTAAAACCCGCAAGAACGGCGTGCTGGCGGGCGATCTCTATCTTGTCGGCGGGGGCGACCCGCTGCTCACCGGCGATCACATGCAGAATATGATCCAAAGCATGGCCGCCAGCGGTTTGCGCGGGGTTTCGGGCGGATTCTACTACGACGAATCGCTGCTGCGCACGGTCCGGCAGATCAGCGACCAACAGCGCGACGACGCTCCCCACAACACCGGCATCGGCGCTCTTTCGGTCAACTTCAACCGCATCCAGGTGAGTTGGATCAGAGCCGGAAAGCTCAACGGGTTCAAGGTTGTAACGACCTCGAACACCGACCGGATGAAGGTCGAGATCGACGTCATAAAGTTCGCCCTCGGCAAGCCGGGCGGGCGCTGGCGGCACCCTTTCCGCTACGCTAGCGGTCCGGGTGATGGCATAAACCGCGGACACTGGCTCGCCGCGCCCTACATCCGCAAACGCGGCAAGATTTGGCTGCCGGTGCGCGAGCCCGGACTGACCGCTGCGGCGGTCTTTCGCAAGCTCAGCGAGACCAGCGGGATCGCCCTGCCGGCGCCAAAGCGTGGCGTCGTGCCCACGACCGCGCGTCTCGTGCAGACCTATCGCAGCCTGAAGCTGACCGAAATCGTGCGCCGGGTGATGCGCTACTCGAACAACACGGCGGCCGAACTGACCGGCCTCGTTGCCACCCGCAAGGAGGCCGGCAGGACGCTCGACCTGGGCCAGTCGGGCGCGGTTGTCTCGGCTTGGCTCAAGGCGCGTATCCCTCAGGCTGACTGGTCGGGCTTTGCCCTGCGCAACCATTCCGGCCTCACCCTTAAGTCGCGGATGTCGCCGGCCCAGGTGTTGGCGATCCTTCTTTATGCCCGCTCCAAGCGCTACGGGCGGGCGAGCTACGCCAGCCTGCTCAGGCGTTACCAATTGCGACGCGATGCCGCGCCGGCGGGCCGCTATTCGGTGCGCGCCAAATCGGGGACGATGAATTATGTGCGCGGCCGGGCCGGCTACATCACGACGGCGGCGGGGCGCGAGCTTGCTTTCGTTCTGTTCATCTCCAAGGCCGATATCCGAGGCGATGCACGCCCCGGCGCACGCAGGGCCCGGCGCGCCCTGGGACCGCGCGGTTGGATGTACCGCGCGCGAAAGCTCGAGCATGAGTTGATAGCCAAGTGGGTTCGGACTTATTGAGGCGAACCGACCCGGCCTTCGGCGATGTTGGCTCGCTATTCCATTGATGGTATCGCTTGCACGTACCCGGGCGATAACCGGGGCTGAATTGGAGGAAACGCCGTGGGATTGCGATTTCGTTTCAATCTCGCTTTGACCGCGATCTTCGTGATTGGCATTGCCGCATCGGCCTATCTTTCTTATGGCCTCCTGCAGGACAACGCCCGCGATGAAGTCGTCCGCAATGCCGAACTGATGATCAGCGCAGCGCGCGCGATAAGGACCTACACGGTCAAGCAGGTGCGCCCCAAGCTCCAACACCACCTCCAGCGCGGGTTCCTTCCCCAGACCGTGCCGGCCTATGCCGCCACCGAAACGCTGGCACTGCTTCCCGCCGAGTACAAGGATTTCGTCTACAAGGAGGCGACCCTCAACCCGACCAATCCACGCGACCGCGCGTCGGACTGGGAGGCCGACCTGATCCGGGAGTTCAAACGCAATGGCAAGCTGAAGACACTCTCGGGCGTGCGCCAAACACCGCGTGGCAAGTCGCTCTACATCGCCAGCCCAATGCGGATCACCAATCCCGCGTGCCTGTCTTGCCACAGTACCCCCGAAAAGGCGCCGCTAACACTTCTCGCGCGCTACGGTAACTCCAATGGGTTCGGCTGGAAGCTCAATGAGATCATCGGCGCCCAAGTTGTTTCGGTCCCAATGACGGTCGCCGAGGCCAAAGCCAGGCGCGCCTTCGCCACCTTCATGGTCTCGCTGCTTGCCGTGTTCCTGGTGCTCTACATCGTGCTCAACGTGATGCTCGACCGGATGGTGCTGAAGCCGATCGTGAGAATGTCGAAGGCAGCGGAAGCGATCAGCGTCGGCGATTTCGAGGTGCCTGAATTCGCCAGCGGCCGGAAGGATGAGATCGGCCGCTTGGCAACTTCGTTCAACCGCATGCGACGCAGCCTCGAACAGGCGCTGGGGATGATCGATAAATAGGCGCGTGCGCACCCGCGTGGGCGTTGCGCGCCTGGATGAGACGACATGACTACGACCCACCGTTACGCCCTGCCCAACGGCTACGAGCTCGACGGCTACCGCATAGACGGTATCCTCGGTACCGGCGGCTTCGGGATTACCTACCGCGCCTGCGAGCTGGCGATCGACCGCGCGTTGGCAATCAAGGAATACCTGCCCGCCGGCATCGCTATGCGCGACCAATCATCCTCAGCAGTGCATGCCAGTGGCTCGTCCGACCAGGACGATTTTGAATGGGGCCTCGACCGGTTTCGAAAAGAAGCGCAGACGCTTGTCAGCTTCCGCCATGCCAATATCGTCGCGGTATTCCGCTTTTTCGAAGCCAACAACACCGCCTATCTGGTGATGGAATACGCCCGAGGCGAAGATCTTGGCACGATTCTACTGCGCCAAAGAACACTCACCGAAACCGAGATTCATGCGCTCATCGATCCGCTGCTGAATGGGTTGTCGCGGGTCCATCAGGCCGGCGTTCTGCACCGCGACATCAAGCCAAACAATATTTATATTCGCGACGACGGCTCGCCCCTGCTGCTCGATTTCGGCGCCGCGCGCTACGCCATGGGAGTAAGGAGCCATTCTCTGACCTCGATCGTCTCGGCCGGCTACGCACCTTTCGAGCAGTATATCTCTAACAGCAAACAGGGGCCGTGGAGCGATATTTACGCCCTCGGTGCGGTGCTATACCGCGCGGTCACAGGTAATATTCCCCCGGAGGCGACAGCCCGGGTCAAGGACGATGAGATGGTTCCCGCCTCGCAAGCCGCAAGAGGGCGGTACAGCGAACAACTGTTATCGGCAATCGATGCCGCGCTTTGCGTTGACGAGAGCGGACGACCGCAGAGTATCTCTGCCTTCATCAAGATGCTCGGCGTTGGTGCGCCGTCAGAGGTTCGCACCGTACAATTGGGCCACGAGTCCGTCCCGATTCATCTGAGCGACAGCGAAACCAAACGCATTTCGATAACCGCCGAGGACCTCAACAATGCCAAACGGCATCTTGCCGAGGCCATCGGGCCGATCGCTGGAATTTTGGTCAGGAAGGCGGTGCTCGAGGTGGCTGATCTGGGCGAACTCTATCTCAAGCTTGCCGAAAACATTTCCGATGCGAGCGAGCGCGAACAATTCCTCGCTTCGCGCCGCGGCAGCCGGCGGATTTAACATTACGCCCGCACAGGTGAGATTAGTGCTCGCCCGCCAATCGGTCTATGAGCGCCAGTAGGACACCGGAAACTACGAATGTCAGGTGGATGCCGATCATCCAGCCAAGATCGCGGTCGGAAATTTCACTAACATGCATGAACTGTTTGAGGATCTGGATCGAGGAGATGGCGACGATCGAGGCTATGAGCCGGATTTTCAGCCCGCTCATACCGACTTTACCCATCCAGGACGGGCGATCGGGGTGGTCGGTGACGTCGATCTTAGATACGAAATTTTCGTAGCCGGCGAAAACGACCATCAGCACGAGGTTGGCGACCAGCGCCATGTCGACAAGGCTGAGGATCGACAGCACCAGGTCGGTCTCCGATGCACCGATCATGCCGGGTACGATGTGAACAATTTCCTGGCCGAACTTGACCGCCAGCAGGATCAGCGACAGGGCCAACCCGATATAGAGCGGCGCCAGAAACCAACGGCTGCGGAATATAAAATCCTCTATCAGGTTTTCGATCTTCTCGAACATTACTGGTACCGTCGGGTGTAGTTATCAGGTTGCTTGGTGCGTTTTCTCGGCACGAAGCCGCATCCCCGGTAAGGGACGCGGCTCATGCCCTCCTAATCCGCGCGCGCGGAGCGGCGGCCCCTTCCAAAATAATCGTTAGTCCGTCGGCGCGGCGCCGTTGCTCGCGGTAGCAGATTTTGTAGGCTCGGGCGCAGCCGCGGCGGGCGCAGCCGCGGGTTTGGCCGACGCCGATGCGGTTGTGGGTTTAGCGGACGAGGCGGCAGGGGTTGCGCCGCTGTTCTTGGCCGGCTTAGTCATGACCTCGGCGAATTTCTCCGCCGGTGCGGACGGATCGGGCAGCGATGTTGCGGCAACGGGGTCGGTCGCATCTTTGGCGGGTGACGGCGCTTCCTTGGCGGGTTCGGCTACCGGTATCGCCGCTGCCTTGTCGGGCGCGGTGTAGCCGACGCTGGCATTGAGCTCGGCGGCAACTTTGTCCAGCGCAGTCGAAAGGTTTTCGACCGGCATCTCCATTGCATCGATTTCCGCGGCGCTCGACATGTCCGATTCGTCCGGCGCAGTCGAAAGGTTTTCGACCGGCATCTCCAATGCATCGGTTTCCGCGGCGCTCGACATCTCCGATTCGTCCGGCGCTTTCGCCTTCCCAGTGTCGGAAGTAACCCCAGTGTCAGAGGTAACGGCGTCGGCCATTGTGACTTCCGGCGCTGGGACATCAGAAGTTGGAGTATCGGGTTCGGCAGCTTTCATCTCCGTTGCACCCATAGCGTCTTCGCCAACAGGCCCATCGTCAACGGTGCTGTTATCTGTTGCACTTAGTTTCTTGCAGTTGCCGTCGAAATTGGCGCCGGGCTCGATACCGAGCGTTTCGTGGACCACGATATCGCCGACGACGTTCGAGGATTTGTTTAAGGTGAGCACGCGCGCGTCGATCGCACCGGTGAGCGTGCCGTGCATGTCAACCGTGTCAGCTCGAATATCTCCTTTGATCCGGCCCCCTTCGCTGACGGTCAATATCTGGCAGTCAATGTTGCCTTCGACGCTTCCGTCGATCTGCAGGACATCTTGGCAAGTCAGATCGCCGACGATACTGAAGTTCTTGCTGACGATAGATTTTCCGCCATTGCCAGAACTGGCGCCGGTGGGCGTGCTGGGTGCGTCTTGCGCTCTCTGTGTCATGCTGCCTCTGTTCTCCCCGCCAGCGATGCCGCTGGTTACCAATTTATGACCGGATATGGCTAATTTTCGGTTAACGAACGGTCGCCTGTGCGGGCTGGAAAGCGGGATTTGGCGAGCCCTAGGCAGGGTGTTTGTGCTAAGGTGCCCCTTGACGCAATGCCCTCCCGCGCCTTACCCCCTTGCCATGAAATTTGTCCTGCCGGCCCCCCATCAAGCCTTCGATCTGACAAAGCGTGACGGCGCCGAAATCCGCATCAATTTGGTAAGGTCGTGCTCTAGGCAACGCTCATGAGCCGGCGCGGGCACGGTCCCGGCGGAAAAACCATCCTGTCGCAAGCCTTCGAGGCGCACCGCGCGGGCGATCTGCGGCGCGCCGAGAAGCTTTACCGGCGTGCTCTCAAGAGCGAACCCCGAAACTCCGATGCGCACCATCTTTACGGCCTCCTTGCCCATCACCAAGGCGATCACGCAATCGCGGCTGCGCGTATGGCCAAGGCATTGGCGCTTAACCCGGGCGACCTGCCGTGCCGCAACCACCGCGCCGAAGCGCTCGCCGCGGACGGTCGCCCGCAAGACGCCGAGGCCGAGTTACGCTCGGTGCTGGATGCGCAAGCCAACTCGCCCGAAACACTTAACAATCTTGCCAACATTCTGGCCCTAACCGGCCGCACCGGCGAGGCGGTCGAGACCTACCAGGCGGCCATCGCGCTAGCGCCAGATTTCGCCGAAGCGCACGGCAATATGGGTGTGAGCCTGGCCCGGACGGGCGATCTTGCCGGTGCCCAGGCGGCTTGCGAGAGAGCTCTGGAGCTGAATTCGGATCATCACTTCTTTCAAGCGGTGCTTGGCAACGTGCTCGCCGAACAGGGCCGGACGGGCGATGCCATCATGCACTACGAACGCGCCCTGACGCTAAATGCCAAGGCGCATGAGGCGCGGGTCGAGCTCGCTGTCTGCCTCGCCAGTGTCGGCCGTCTGAGCGAGGCGGCAGCCCATATGGAAACGGCGTTGCGCGCGGCCGGCGAGCAAGACGCAATTCATGCCGGGCTGGCCCGTATTCTAAAGGAGGCGCGTCCAAGCGCCTTCGATCCGAAATTGGAATCGCTGGCCCTGCGCGCATTAGCATCCGATCTGGTGCCGCCCGAAGAGGTGGCGGGCGTGGCCGGGCTGTTGCTGCGACTCAAATACGGGTTGAACGCTTCGACAAATCTCGATCTCGATGCCGCGATACTTGCACAGATGGCCAGCGACAAGCTCCTGCAAGCGACGCTGAAACGCTGCGTCAACACCGATCCTGTCCTGGAGGGTGTCCTGGTTGCGCTGCGCCGGCGCCTGTTCAAAGCCGAAATATTCGACTTGGGTGTCGCCTATGCGATGCCGCTGGCCGCCAGCCTCGCCCAACAGTGTTTCCTGAACGAATATGTCTACGAAGAAAACGCGGAGGAGGC
Organism: Alphaproteobacteria bacterium; assembly: GCA_027295145.1. Classification (GTDB taxonomy): domain Bacteria; phylum Pseudomonadota; class Alphaproteobacteria; order JAPULJ01; family JAPULJ01; genus JAPULJ01. The sequence goes on from JAPULJ010000703.1 coordinate 6,894, forward strand.
TGCGCAGGCCGACGGTCTCGGGCGGGCAATCACGGCGCGGGCGGAAGAAGAGGGATTTCCGAGCAACGCCGATGGGGCGATGCTGGTGCGCTACGCGCTCTACCGGCCACTGTCGGCGCTGCCCTGTGACGAGCAACTAGTTGGCGTGCCGGAGGATGCTTGGCCGGACGAGCTCAAGCCTCTCATTCGCGCGCAGGTTCTCGATGCCATCGAAGAGCGGGAAATTGGCGCCAAATTATCAACGATCGGCGCAATCGAGGACGCCGTTTCGCTCAAGGTCGCGGCCCAATACGAAGACAACCCCTATCCCCGCTGGGGTGCCGCGGGCCGGCCCGGACTGGAAAGCGCGGCCTCGATCTTCGCCGGCCTGTTTCCGCAACAATCAATACCCGCGCCCCTCACCAGATCACTGAATATTTTGGTCGCAGGCTGCGGTACTGGGCGGCACCCGATTGCTTCGGTCGCCTTGCGCTATGCGGATTGTGATGTGCTCGGCATCGATCTCAGCCGGGCCAGCCTCGCTTACGCAGCCCGCAAGGCAAAGCTGATGGAAGCCGACAACATCACATTCGCGCGGGCCGATATATTGGCGCTTGGTGCGCTCGACCGGAGCTTTGGCCTGATCGAATGCGCCGGGGTGCTGCACCATATGGCCGACCCGGAGGCCGGTTGGCGGGTGCTACGCGATCTTCTATTGCCCGGTGGGGTGATGGTCATCGGGCTCTACAGCGAACGGGCACGGGATACGATTACGCGTGCGCGGACTCGTATCGCCGAGCTTGGGCTGGAGGGGAGCATTGAGGGTATTCGCGCCATTCGTCGGCGGCTCTTCGCCGGGGAAGAGAAGGGGCTGGAAACGCTCCTCACCTGGCCGGACTTCTACAGCACCAGCGGCTGCCGTGATCTGCTGTTCCACGTCCAGGAGCATCTATTCACCCTGCCGCGGATCAAGACAATCTTAAGCGCGCTCGATCTAGAGTTCCTCGGCTTCGAAAATGATAGCCCCGGCTTCTGGCAACGCTACCGCGAATTCGCGCCGGAAGACGTAAGCGCAACCGACCTCGATGTCTGGGATCGGCTGGAGGAAGCCTATCCCGAAACCTTCGGGGGGATGTATCAGTTCTGGTGCCGTAGGACTGATGGATAAGACAGTGTAGCGAAGCGCACCAGCACTGGGTTAGGATCGCGCATCGCGCTCCCACGCGGGGTCGAAATCAACCAACTAAAGGTTCGAGAAGATGAGCAGAGGATTTGGGTTAGCGGGCATTGTGGCAGGGTTGATCGCCGTGCAATCGGGGGCCGCGAGCAGCGCGCCGGGCCAGGCGCAGCTGGCCCAAGCCGGCCGTGCAAATGCTTACAGCGTTGCCAACAAATGCACCTACCCCATCCGCGCCCTCGTCCATCTGGTCGATCCTGTGCGCGGTTGGCGTACTCATGGCTGGGTCAGCCTGAAGCCGGGGGAAAAGAGCAAGGGGTTCGCAACGCGGAATCGCTACGTCTATTTCTACGCCGAGTCCCTCGACGGCACGAAGGTGCTCAACGACAGCCGCGACGGCCAGCGCAATATCCGCGTCGGCGAGAAAATCTACTCGATGGGCCGCACCAATATCGGCCCGCGTTACCGGAAGTACACCAAGACGTTCTGCCGATAGGATTGCGCGCGGCTTGATCGTTACCCTCGGTTACTAGAGCACGCTGCCCAGCTTCATGGCGATGCCCATGTTGCCTTCGATCTTCAGCTTGCCGGACATGTAGGCCATCGTCGCGTCGAGATCGCCGTCCATCATTGCCTGGAAGTCCGACACCGACATGCTGAGGGTGCAGTCGGCATCGTTGTCGTCGTTACTGACCTCGTTGGGCGCCTTGGTGGCGTCGACATAGATCACAGTGCCGTCCTCGAAGGCGAATTTCAGCGTTGCCCCGAGGCCGGATTCGTCACCGACTTTTTCCCTCACTTTGGCGGTCATGTCTTCCAGGCTCATTGCTGCTTCCCTCTGATGTTTGTGGCGGTGTTATTGGTAAAACCCTTTACCCTTTGCCGCCATGTCGCGCAACAACGTCGGCGGGGCAAAGCGCGGTCCGAAATCCTTGGCCAGCGCCTCGCACTCGGCGACGAATACCTTGGTTCCCACCATGTCGATGTAGGACAGGACCCCGCCGGTGAAGGGGGCAAAGCCCCAGCCGAGGATCGAGCCGACATCGGCGTCGCGCGGGTCGGTCACGACATTTTCCTCGACGCAGCGCGCCGTCTCGACCCCTTGGATGTGCATCAGCCGGCGTTTGACTAATTCCACATCGGGCTGCTCGCTGGCGCGGGCAAAGTGCTTGCCGAGGTCGGGCCACAAGCGTTTGGGTCCCTCGGCCGGGTAATCATAGAAGCCCTTGCCGGCTTTCTTGCCGGTTCGCCCAAGGGTCCCGGCGAACAACGCGATAACCTCGTCGCCCGGCCCAGCGCGATAGTCCTTGCCGAGATCGGCTTTTGTCTGCTTGACGACGTGATCCATCAGTCCGATCGAGACGACGTCGGAGAGTTCCAGCGGTCCCATCGGCATGCCGGCGATGCGGCCGGCGTTCTCGATGAGCGCTGGGTTGACGCCCTCGGCCAACATCGCCAGCCCTTCCCTTGTGTAAGTGGCGAAGACGCGCGAGGTGAAGAAACCACGCGCATCGCCGACGACGATCGGGGTCTTGCCGATCGCCTTGACGAAGTCCATCGCGTGGGCCAGCGCGGTGTCCGAGGTCTTGGCGCCGGGGATGATCTCAACCAACGGCATCCGATCGACCGGCGAAAAGAAGTGAAGCCCGATGAAATTCCCGGGCCGCGCGCTGGCCTCGGCGAGCCCGGTGATCGGCAGGGTAGAGGTATTGGAAGCGAAGATCGCCTCCTTGCCGATTGCCGCCTCGGCTTTATTGGTGACGTCGGCCTTGATGGCGCGGTCCTCGAAGACAGCCTCTATGACGAGATCGGCGCCTGTGAGGTCTTTGTATTCGTTCGTCGGATTGATACGTTCGAGGATCGAATCACGAACTTCGCTGTCCATACGCTTGCGTTTGACCATACGTTCGAGGATCGAGGCCGAGACCGCCTTGCCTTTCTCGGCTGCCTCCCGGTCGACATCGATAAGCGCCACCTCGATCCCGGCGAGGGCCGAGACATGCGCGATGCCGGCCCCCATCAGCCCGGCACCCAGCACGCCGATCTTCTTGAATTCGGCTTTCGGCACCTCCGATGGCCGGCGTGTCAGTTTGTTGGCTTCCTGCATCGAGAAGAACAGCGTGCGGATCATCGCCTTGGCTTGGGGCGTGCGCACGACCTGCGTGAAATAGCGGGTCTCCACACGCAAACCGACATCGATCGTGGTCTGCAAGCCCTCATACACCGACGACATGATGGCCAAAGCGTTGGGATAGTTGCCAAGCGTCCGATCGCGCAGCATGGCGTTGCCGGGCACGAAGGTCTCGTAGCCGGAAGGGGCCTGCACGCCGCCGCCGGGGATTTTGTAGCCCTTCTTGTCCCAAGGCTGGACCGGATCGCCGACATCCGTGAGCCAGCGTTTGGCTTCGGCGAGGAGTTGATCCTTTGAAGTGATCGCGTCGATCAGCCCGGCGGCCAGCGCGTCCTCGACCCGTAACTTGCGCCCTTCGAGCAACAGGGGCAGGGCTGGGCGGATGCCGATCAACCGCGGCAGGCGCTGGGTTCCGCCGGCGCCCGGCATCAGGCCGACCAGTGCTTCGGGCAGGCCGATTTGGGCGCGCGCATCCTGGGCAGCGATGCGGTGGTGGCAGGCCAGTGTGATCTCGTAGCCGCCGCCCAGTGCCATGCCGTTGATGCAAGCGACAAACGGCTTGCCGCAGGTCTCGATCTCGCGAAACAGCGACTGGATTTCATACATTTTCTCGAAGACTTCCTCGGCGCCTTCGAGCCCCAGCAGCATGTCGAGGTCGGCGCCGGCAATGAAATCGCGCTTGGCCGAGGCGAGGATGACGCCCTTGACCTTATCGTCGGCGATGACCGCGCGGGCTGCATTGGCTATCGCCGCGATTGAATCTTCGCTGAGGACGTTCATCGAGCGGCCCGGCATATCCATCGTCAGGGTAGCGATGCCGCCGGTGTCGATCTCGGTGGTGATTATGTCGGTCATGGAAGGTTCTTTCTAAACCCGCTCGATGATCGTCGCCGTGCCCATCCCGGCGCCGACGCATAATGTCGCAAGGCCGGTTTGCAAGTCGCGCCGTTCAAGCTCGTCGAGCAAAGTGCCGAGAATCATTGCCCCGGTGGCGCCCAAGGGATGGCCCATGGCGATAGCGCCGCCATTGACGTTCATCTTGGCGTGATCGACGCTGAGCTGGTCCATGAAATAGAGGACCACCGCGGCGAAGGCTTCGTTGAGCTCGAAAAGGTCGATATCGGCCAAATCCATGCCGGCCCGCTTGAGCGCCTTTTGGGTCACCGCGACGGGCCCGGTCAGCATGATCGAGGGCTCCGAGCCGATCGAGGCGAACTGTTTGATCCGAGCACGGGGCTTAAGGCCGAGTTTCTTGCCGATCTCCTCGTTGCCGATGAGCACCGCCGCAGCGCCGTCGACGATGCCCGAGCTGTTGCCGGCATGGTGAACGTGGGAAATGCGCTCGACATCTGGGTAGCGCTGAATGGCCACCGAATCGAAGCCAAAGTTTTCGCCCTGCATCTTAAAGGCGGGCTCGAGTGCAGCCAGGCTCTGCATGGTGGTTTGCGGCCGCGGGTGCTCGTCGCGATCGAGCAGGGTAATCCCGTTCTGATCCGAGACCGGCACCACTGAGTGCTTGAAATAGCCGCCCTTCCACGCCTTGTCGGCGCGTTCCTGCGAGGCGACCGCGAAGGCATCGACATCGTCGCGCGAGAAACCCTCGCGCGTGGCGATGAGGTCGGCGGAGACGCCCTGGGGCGTGAAGTAGACCTTATGGGCGACCTGCGGGTCCTGATAATAGGCGCCGCCGGCGGTCATCATCGGCACCCGCGACATCGATTCGACCCCACCGCCAATGGCCAGATCGTCCTGGCCGGCCTGAACCTTGGCCGCCGCCATGTTGACCGCATCTAGGCCCGATGAGCAGAAGCGGTTGATCTGGATGCCGGGTACGCTTTCATCGTAGTCGGCCATAATGACGGCGAGGCGGGTGATGACAGCGCCCTGCTCTTTAGCCGGCTCGACGCAGCCGAAAATGACATCGTCGACTTCGGCCGTATCGAGATCGTTGCGCTCGCGGATCGCTGACAGCGCGGTGGCCGCAAGCTTGACCGGCGTGACCTCGTGCAGCGCTCCGTCCTTGCGGCCCTTGCCGCGCGGGGTGCGCACTGCGTCGTAGATGAATGCGTCGGTCATGGTCTTCGTCCTTTCCTGGCTTACGCCATTTCTACAGCGCCATCGCTAAAGAGTGCGCGCAATGAGTTCCTTCATGATCTCCGAAGTGCCGCCATAGATCCGTTGCACCCGCGCGTCGGCCCAGGCGCGGGCAATCGGGTACTCCCACATATAGCCGTAGCCGCCGTGCAGTTGAAGGCACTCGTCCATCACCCGGCATTGCAGCTCGGTGGTGGTGAGCTTGGCGATGGCGGCGGTCTCGACATCCAGCGCACCCTCGTTCTGCAGCGCCATACAGCGGTCGACGAAGACCCGGGCCGAGGTGATCTCGGCCTTCATCTCGGCGAGCTTGAAGCGGGTGTTCTGGAACTGGGCGATCTCGCGGCCGAAGGCTTTGCGTTCCTTGGTATACCGGATGGTCCACTGCAACGCCGCTTCGCTTGCCGCGACCGCGGTGATGGCGATCAGCAGGCGCTCGCGGGGCAGCTCCTGCATCAGCGCGAAGAAGCCGCCGCCCTCCTCGCCGAGCAGGTTTTCCGGCGGCAGGTGCACATCCTCGAAGAACAGCTCGGAGGTGTCTTGCGCCTTCAAGCCGATTTTCTCGAGGTTGCGACCGCGCGAATAGCCCTCGGCCGAGGCCTCGACGAGGAACAGGCTGGTGCCTTTGGCGCCCTTATCGGGGTCGGTCTTGGCGACGACGATGACGAGATCGGCGTTCTGGCCGTTAGTGACGAAGGTCTTCTGGCCGTTGAGGAGGTAGTGGTTGCCGTCCATCACGGCGCGGGTCTTGACCCCTTGGAGGTCCGAGCCGGTGCCAGGTTCGGTCATGGCGATGGCGGTGACGATTTCGCCGCGCGCCATCTTGGGCAGCCAGGTCTTCTTCTGCTCCTCGCTGCCGTGGTTCAGGATGTAAGGCGCGACGATATCGGAATGCAGCGAGAAACCGGGCCCCGAAGCGCCGATGCGCGCTTGTTCTTCGATGACAATGGCGCTCATCAAAAAATCAGCCCCGGCCCCGCCATACTCCTCGGGCATGTCGGCGCATAAAAGCCCAGCCTCGCCGGCCTTGGTCCAGGCCTCGCGCGGCACAACACCGTCCTTTTCCCATTGGCCGTGGTGGGGGGCGATCTCCTGATCCATGAACTTGGCGACCGACTGGCGAAATATCTCGTGGTCCGAGCCAAATACGGTGCGGGGGATCATTCAGCTTGCTCCGAAATCGGGGGCAGGCGGCGACAGTAGCATATCGCCGTCAGAATGAAGGCGCTTCAGCCCTTGGCCAGTTCCTGTTCGACCAGTGCGGCCCAGTAGCTGGCGCCGATCGGCGCCACTTCATCGTTGAAATCGTAGTGGGGGTTGTGGAGCATGCAGTTGCCGTCCGCTCCGCCATTGCCCAGCCATACATACGAGCCGGGGCGGGCCTTGAGCATATAGGCGAAGTCCTCGGCACCCATTTCAGGCGGCGGGTCGATGGCGACGTTGTCTTCGCCAACGATCCGTGAGGCGGCCTTTCGCGCCTTGTCGGTCTCGGCACCGGTATTGACGAGGACCGGATAGCCGCGGTGGTAGCGGATATCGGCTTCTGCGCCATGGGCCGCGGCGATACCGCTTACGATTTCTCGTAAACGCCGCTCGACCAAGTCTCGCGAGGTGTCTGATAACGTCCGGCAGGTGCCGCTCAGCTTGGCTTCGTCGGGGATGATATTGCCGGCGGAGCCGGCGTGGAATTGCGTCACGCTGACGACGACGGCTTCGAGGGGATCGGCAGAGCGGCTGGCGATGGTCTGCAGCGCCGAAACCATTTCGGCGCCGATCACCACCGGATCGTTGGCCCGGTGCGGCATCGCCCCGTGCCCGCCCTGGCCGTGCACTGTGACGCCGAAGAAATCGGCGGAGGCGAGCATGGCGCCGGTTCGCACACCCATCGTGCCCGCCTCCATGCCTGGCCAGTTGTGCATCCCGTAGATGCCCTCGCAGGGGAATTTCCTGAACAAGCCTTCCTCGACCATCACCCGCCCGCCGCCGCCGCCTTCCTCGGCCGGCTGAAAAATGAAGTTGACGGTGCCGTCGAAAGCTCTCGTATCGGCCAGGTACTTGGCCGCGCCAAGTAGCATTGCCGTGTGCCCGTCATGGCCGCAGGCGTGCATCCTGCCGTCGTGCTTGGAGCGATGGGCGAAAGTGTTCTTTTCCTTCAGCGGCAGGGCGTCCATGTCGGCGCGCAGGCCGATCGTACGTTTTGATCCGCCGGCCTTCAGCGTGCCGACGACGCCCGTCTTGGCCAATCCGCGGTGGACCGCAATCCCGAATCTCTCCAGCTTTTCCGCCACCACGTCCGAAGTGCGCACGGTATCGAAGCCGAGCTCGGGATGTTTGTGCAGGTCCCGCCGCCAGGCGGTCATGTCCTTCTTCAGTTTGGCGATGGCGTTGAATGCCGGCATTTATGTTGCTCCCATTTTCCGCGAAACCTTGAACACCGCGCGCGCCTGAGCGACCGGTTGGTCGTTCGCCGTCACGTCGGCGGACGAGAAGGCGAGGTTGCCGCCGACCCGCTTGGCCACCGCGCGCACTTCGAGCCAGTCGCCGATCTTGGCGGTACCGAACAAATCGGTGGTCAGGCTCACCGTTACCCCACTGTCGGGCGGGGTGTCGTGGAGCTGCAGCGCATAGCCCAGCGCGATATCGGAAATCGTCGAGATCAGTCCGCCATGGACAAAGCCGCGGGCATTCGTGTGGCGCTCCTCGATGCGCAGGCCGAGGATCAGCGTCGGCGGGTCTTCCTTGCGGTAGATTGGCCCGATCGGCTCGAGGAACGGGCTCTTGCGCGTCAGCTTCTCGAAGCCTTGGGGGATATCAGCCATCGATCAAATCTGTGGTCGCGCGCGGGTGTTTGCAACAGGCTCCGACAATGTACACTCGGAAGTTGGCTCCATCAGGGGAGGGCGCGATGCGCCTAAACGTCGACTATTTTATTTCCTATCGAAGTCCCTATTCCTATCTCAGCGGCAAGCGCGTCACCGAGCTTACTCTGCAATGGGATATCGGGATCAATGTCCGCCCGGTCTTCCCGATCGCCATCCGCGATCCGGATTTCTTTGAGAAAATCAACCCGATGTGGCTGCGCTACTTTCTGCGCGACACCACGCGGGTGGCCGAGATGATGGGCATTCCCTATGCCTGGCCCCAGCCCGATCCCATCGTGCAGGATATGGAAACCCGCGTCATCGCCGAGGAGCAGCCCTACATAAACCGGCTGACCTATCTCGGCATCGAGGCCGCCAAGCGCGGCAACGGCCTCGCATTCTACCGCGAGGTCTCGCAGCTTATATTCGGCGGCGCCGTCGAGGGCTGGGACCAGGGCGAGCACATGGCTGAGGCAGCCGGGCGCGCCGGGCTCGACATCGGCGAGATGGATACGGCGATCGCCGGCGACGAGGAAACCTACGAGGCCGTTGCTGAGCAAAACCTGGCAGCGCTCCACGAAGCCGGCCATTGGGGGGTGCCGACGCTGGTCTTTGAGGGCGAGCCTTTCTTCGGCCAGGACCGCATCGCGTTATGCCTGTGGCGCATGAAGCAGCATGGGTTGAAACCGCGTTGACCGGGATGCCGCAGTGAAGTCCGGCTGAGCGCTGTCCTACCCGCGCGCGGTTTCGATCGTCACCTGCGGAATCCAGCTGCGTTGCCGCCGGCTCAGCCGGTCAGTGGTGTTTTCGGCGTCGAAGTCGCAAACGGAACGGGCGAGTTCGGAAGGATCGACGCCCTCGAAGGCGTTGACGCTGACCACCGCGTAAAGGTTGCCCTCGATCTCACTGGTCACGACCGGTGTGACGCCGCAGGTCCGGCAAATCAGGAAATCGGCCGTTCTCGTGCCGAACCGATAGTGCTCGACCCGACCCGCATCGCCAATGCTGACCTCGATCCGGCCA
>JAPULJ010000704.1 GCA_027295145.1 Alphaproteobacteria bacterium
GAGAAGCGCCGCAAGTAGGATTGTAGATCGGTGATCTGGTCACTGTCCTTGACCGACGCCCACAATGTTTTCTCCGCCTGCTCACGCTGGCGCGCCATCAGGGCCTGCTTGCGGGTGCGCGCTTCTTCGGCGTGACGGCCGCCGGCGTAGGCCGCGAGATATTGATCGAGATCGCCGATATTGTCACTGTCGCGGACCGATCCCCACAGCGCATCGTCGGCCCACTTGCGGGCGATCGCCGCAAGCTGCCGTTTGCGCTCCCTGGCTTGGTCGGCAAAGCGGCCGGTCGGAAAACTGTTCAGATAGTTGTCGAGATCGGCCACGACGCTGGTATCCTTGACCTGTTTCCACAAGATCAATTCCCGGTCCACCGTTGGGGTCGCCGGTCGTGCCCGGATCGAAGCCATGCGCGACTTGGCCAGGCCGGCGAACAGGCCATTGGGATACCGGGCCAGGTAGCCGGCATAATCGGACTTTTTGGTGCTGCCCTCGATTGCCTGCCAGGCCGTCAGTTCCTGCTGTTGTTGAGACGCTGTCAGCGCCGCCAATTGTTCGATCTTGATGGCCGCCATCGTGGCGAACTGACCCTGCGGGAAGGCTTTCAGATAGCCTTGGATTTCAGCAATGTCCGTGCTGTTCCGAATAGCCTGCCAGGCCGCCAAATCTTCGGCAAGCGGGCTTGCCCGTGGTGCCGGCGGGCTTACCCGTGGTGGCGGAGCCTGGGTGACAACCGGCCCCCGTATATCCTCGAGAGCTTCCACCAGGGTCTCTATGGAAGCATGGCCTGGGTGGGTAATATTCATATTCGCAAACACGGTTTGGTTGGAGTAGTTATAGGCGGCGAAACCGTCACGCCGACGACCGACATACCAGCAAGCCCCTTCGTCGCCACTAAGCACTTTGCGAAAGGCCGGAAGGTCGCTGTCCAGACACAGCCAGATCCTATCGATCCACCATTTTCCCGTGCCTTGGCCGCTTATATATGAGGCTTCCGTGCACTTGTATTCGATGGTCAGGCTGCCATCCGGTGCAAACTTGAACGCCCACTGATAATTGCCGGCGTCCTCTGCACCCTGGTCATCGTCGTCGTCATCATCATCATCGTCGTCGTCATCGTCGTCATCGTCATCGTCGCCATCGGCAAGGCGGTAGTCCAAATACGGCCCGGCGTCGTGGCCACCGTTGCCGCCAGGGTAAAAACCGCCATTCAACCCGACCGGCGGCGTGACGGGTCTTAGTCCTGGTCGCCAACTAATTAGACTCGGTTGGGAATCCCCACGACCAGCGGCGAAGAGCGCGCGTGACGGCATATGCAGCGCCGCCATCCGCAGGTGACGGTACAGGATCATTGCCGAATCCATCGTACATTTTCCGCCTTCTGCTTTCATCTCGCTGCCGCTGAACAAATATTTGACCTGGGCGCCGGAAAAGGTGCCCGGGCGCTGCGCATGGGCCGGCAACGCCATGGCCACTGCGGAGATGACAGAGATTGCGGCAAACTTAAGGGTTCGTGGTACGGAGACGGTCATCATGGGTGCCTTCCGGATGACTTAGACTTTCGTAACTACGTGGGGAGAAAGTAACACATTCGCAGCAATAAGTCTTAGCCGGCATTTTGCGTTGCGGCTCAAGGGGTTGCCCGCCGGTTCGGAAAAAAACGCCGCCGGGTGAGGGGCCGGCGGTGTTCCGTCTATCTCTTGTTGACGGACAGGAACTTCAATGCCGCCATCAGCCGATGCTGTACATTGTCGCAGTGAATTCTATTGTCGTACACGGACGCACGAATTCTACCGTCGACGTATCTGCGAATCTCGCGTGCTACCTAGAATGCGTCATCGTCGCCGTCGAACTGGAGTTGGATCAGGCTGCGTAAACCGAGGCGTATGGCAAAGTCGTATCTCTTCGCCAATAAGCCTCCCAATTCGTTGCCTGTCCGTTGTGTGGAAAATGGGGGCGAGATGGTGAATGCCGCCAAAATAATCCCATACGTTTTAATTCTGATCGGCGGATTGACTCTCACGATCGTTCCGGTGCGAGCCGAGATCTCTTCCGAGGTTGCCGAGGATCGCATTCGGCTGGCGGCAAAACATCTTTTGAAATTGCAGCGATCCGACGGGCTGTTCAATTACCAGTACGATTTCATTAGAGGACGTTGGCGTGATCGCGACAACATCGTACGCCAAACCGGTGCCGGTTTTGGCCTCGCTGAATACTTAAAGGTAACCAAGAATGACGAAGTCAAAGGCGCGCTTATCCGCGCCATAAAGGCGTACGAATCCCTTTCGATCGCCTTTGGACCCGGGCTCGTCGTCGCCGCCGGTCGACAGTTATCCATGGCAAAGACCGGCGCTACGGCATTAGCGCTGTTGACGGAACTCTTCTACTTCGAGGCCACCCGAGACCCTCAATTCGACGACCTTCGGCAGGGGTGGTTCCGGGCCCTTCAGGCTCTGCATCTCAAAGGCCGTGGTTTTATGAAAGGACCGCGCAATTTAGAAGATTCTCCTTACTACAACGGCGAAGTTTGGCTGGCGCTGGCGCACCACGCGCGACTATTCGGCACCGATGGCAAGGCTCAGGAGATCCTTGAAGACGTGGACGCATCGTTTATCGACCGTTACACCGAGGAACCGCACATCGGCTTCTTCCACTGGGGCACAATGGCGGCCGTCGTCAGATTCGAAGGCACCGGAGCGAAAAGATATCTCGACTTTATCCGCGGTCAAACCACGGCTTTCCTCGACCGTCTTCGGCCTGACATGAAGCCTCAGTCCAACGCCTGCTATTCCGTGGAAGGACTCAGTGCGGCCGCCACCGTAATCGGCCGCGAGTCGCACGGTGATTCAGGATTCAGAAAACGGTTGCTACGGCGAATCGAGACAGAAATCAGAAAAAGTCTGAGTTTTCAGATCATGCCTGGCCAGAACAGATTGGAATTCGGCGATGGCCGGGTTCTTTATTCCGACGATCTGAAAAACTTTGTGGGGGCGTTTGTCGATGGTCTTTATCGACCACAGGCGCGGATTGATTCTACCCAACATTGTCTTTCAGCCTTGTTGAAATACGCAGCCCTACGGAAAGGAAATTAACAGCGCCCAAGGGGCAAAGAGCAATCGGACACAGCAAGTCCGCCAAATCCATACAAGAATACCAAGGACGGCCTGGGACGCGAACAAACCGCGAAGTCGGCCGAAAGGCGGAGAAATTCAAGGCTTGGGAATGGTGCCCAGGGGCGGAATCGAACCACCGACACGAGGATTTTCAGTCCACTGCTCTACCAACTGAGCTACCTGGGCGTATCCCGAACGGGAAATGGCAAGGCCCGGCCCGGAAGGCCCGTGCCGGCTTGCGGAACGCCGC
>JAPULJ010000705.1 GCA_027295145.1 Alphaproteobacteria bacterium
TTCAAATTCTTGGCGATGGTACGCAAACTACAACCCCGACGGAATGGCTTTCCTCCGTAGGCTTCCGGATACATCCTTACTCTGTCGCGTCGCTTGGCCGCCCCAGACTGAACTGGACCTTGCGCACCGATCTCGCCAAAATCTTGGTTTTCGCCTCGATATTCTGCCATTCTTCGGTGGTTGTTGGCGGTTGGGCGCCAACGAAATTTCTGACCAGGAGACGGACACGATGGAACAGATGGCCAGGTCCCCACGCATCACGCGCCTCTCATGGGGCCGCCTGGAAGTCGACGGCACGCGGTCTTTCAAGGACGCCAAACTGTATCCCGGCGGGGCAAGGGAGTGGGATTGGCGAGAGACCGGCACTGCCCACGTGCCGGGTATCCAGCCGGCCGACGTGGAGGAGCTTGTTGAGCGTGGCGCCAGGACGGTGGTGCTGTCTAAGGGCATCCTGCGAAGGCTCCACGTGTGCCCGGAGACCCTGCGGCTGCTGGAGGAAGACGGCATCACCGCCTACGTGCTACAGACCGAGGAGGCGGTCGACCTCTACAATCGACTCAGGGGGGAGGAGCCCGTCGGCGGTCTTTTCCACTCAACCTGCTGACCCGTTCTCCGTTGGTCGCCGGGTCTCCACCGCGGTCACACACCTGTCATATCGGGCGACCTGGATGCTACGGGATCGAGCGCCGTCATCGCGGTAGAGGGGCTGTTCGACGGTGTCCGGCCGGACTTCTGCTTACTGCCAGAAAGTTGACGGTCCTGGTTGGGGCGGGCACCGTCGGGTCATGATCCGCGATGGTAGGCGACAATGACAGACGAACTTGAGCTAGTGCTGTTCATGACCGCAGAGATCGGAGACGACCTCATCGTATCGTTCTTTGTGGCGAAGGCCCATGACCCAACTGATGGGCGTTCGATCATTTTGATGCGCGACAAAAAGTGGGAGCACCTGGTCGCGGAATTGGAAAGAGGGGTAACGGTATCTGATGAAGGCTTCCCGGAGAACGAAGAAGCGGATAACAATTATCTTGAAGGGATCCGAATCAGCAATACGGTGGCAGAGATCGAAACCACGCACCGGAGATACAAACTAGACCTGCGACGTGTCGACAAATCCGAAGTAAGAGCGGCTAGGAAAGTACTCAAGAAAATGAACTACGACAGGCGATTCAAGTTAACAGTCATCTAATAAAGCGTTGGATCGGACCCATAACTGTTTTCTTGTTTAGTTATTGTTGGGGTTAACGTGGCCTTGCAAAGGGTTTTTCATGGGGACAGCTCAACGCTACTGTTCATTTCGGGAACCGAGGCTTGAAGAGATCCCGAGAAGCAGGGGAGCAATAAACTGAAGGTCCCCCTCGGGATTCGAAATCTCACGGCACTTCCGCTTTTGGCTACAAGCCGCCGTGGACGGGGACCGTCAATGCTACGCCGAGCCCACATGATCTACACGCCCTGATTACGCCACCATGAACTCGGGATGCCCTCGGAGCCGCCTACGGAAGTCACACAGCGGCGGCGCGGTGTTGGGGTAAAGTTTTGGAACGTCCAACCTGCGGCAATCTATTGAAGGGTCGTTCTAATCCATCTCATCTGGAAATTAAATGTAATCAAGCGGGTGAGATTAATAGGATTCGATAGAACAAGACGCAGAAAGGCATCCGATATGATTGTCCGTTCATGGCACCAACTGGACCTTCAAACCGTAGCATCCGTTGTTACATTAGTTTCTCCGGTCGGAGACGTCGAGCTCGTCCCAGATCCATGTGACGTCATAGGATGCCATCGGGTCGTCCGGATCGTGCCCTGCGGTTCGGTTTTCGAGCCGCTTGAGCCAGGCGACAAGCTTATCGCGGCCCTTCTTCGATTTCGCGGCCTTGCGCGGCGAGATATTGCCGAGCGCCGGAACCGGCTGATCAAGTTGGGCACGATAGTGCCGATCCATGGCGCCATGGATGATAATACGCTGTTCGTCGGGAGGCAGTTTCGGCACCGTAGAGCTTGATTCATGATCGCGATGTTCAGAAAAAGCCTGTTCGAGCGTCTGGCGCTCCACAAGCGGAGCGCCAACAAGACCATCAAGCGAAGGTTCCAGCATCTTGCGCCCGCGATCGGCCCGGATTTCGGAATTGACGCACAGCTCTATCGTTTTTGATTTCAGCTCTATCGTTCCCAGAACGACCGAACCGTCGCCCATCGTGGTCAAAAACCTCAGGGCACGCGAAGCGACAGCTTTCCGTCTTTTGCCGGTTGTGTTTTTCGGCTCCAGCCAGTTCCAGAATGTTTCCGACGCAGCATCCAGTTCCGGCCTTCGATTGAGGGCGGCGCGCACCTGTGCAGGTGTGACGCCTTCCGCCAGGCGATAGACGAGCCGCATGAACTCCATGTCCTCGCCTTCGCTATTGGCAATTTGCGGAATAGCGCGGTCCAAGATGTGGTCGAGCAGGTCCGCGAGGAAACAAAACGAGATCATCGGTGCGAGGTTCCGCAGGAGCTCAGCTTTGTTGGTGGCCACGCCGGTCAGACTGCCGAATTCGGGGTCATTCCTGTCAACGACAAGCTCATCGATAATTGCCGGAATGTCGGTTGATTTTTGGTTTTCTAGACTGCCGATCGC
>JAPULJ010000706.1 GCA_027295145.1 Alphaproteobacteria bacterium
CGCCCGGAATCATGAAATGGGCCCCGGCTGCTACCCAGAACGGCATGGTGTAGAAAAACACCGAGACCCGCGCCACGCTGGTGTACTCAACCGATTGAAACAGCAGCATAAATTCTGTGGCGAAGAAAAATCCACACAAGATCCCCGGCCAAAAGCTGCCATCGGTCAGGCTCAGGCGCTTGCGGGTAAGCAGGGCGAAGACCAGCACCGGCAGCACCGCACAGGCCGAGCGCAGCCCGGCCTGAAACACCGGCTGCATCCCGGCATTGACCAGCTTGATCATCACCTGATTGAGGCCCATCAGCAGCGAGAAACTCAGCAGAATGGCCCCGCCAAGGGCGTCGATCCTGTCCTTGCGTTCCATTCCCGCCCTCTCGCTACCAGCGCGGAACTAGGCGGTTATATCTGCGGGCGGTCAACCGGAAATGCTGCGCGCCATTTACAATCTCCCGAAAAACATGATCCGGTGGCGCGCAAGACCCGGCACCCCGACCCCCCTCCGGTCCACATCACCTATCTCAACCGCCTCGACATCGAGGCGCTGGCCCTGACCGACGCCGAAATCCTCGCCGCCATCGAGGACAGCCTGGCCATGCAGGGCCGCGGCGAAACCGTGGTCGAGCCGCGGATGCATCTGGAGCCCCGCGCCGGGGTCAAGGTGGTGGGCGATTTCGTCGATATATGGTAATTTTTAGCATAGACTAAATTTTGCAACTCGCCTATTCGTTGCGGATGGTCAAACCCGAAACCGACGCCCCGCGCCGCCTGCGCGAAGCCCGCCGCCAAGCCCGCAGCTTTGCGCGCGTGCGCCAAGCCAACCAGCGCGAGGTGGCCGAAGACTATGTCGAGCTGATCGCCGATCTCATCGATATCACCGGCGAGGCCCGCGCGGTGGATCTGGCCGAACGGCTGGGGGTCACCAACGCCACCGTCAACAACACCCTGAACCGCCTGACCCGCGAGGGCCTGTTGAACCGCCAGCGCTACCGCTCGATCTTCCTGACCGACGCGGGCCGGAGCATGGCCGACGACGCCCGCGACCGCCACCGCCTGGTCCGCGATTTCCTGCTGAAGCTCGGCATCGACCGCGAAACCGCCGAGATCGACGCCGAGGGCATCGAACACCATACCAGCGAGAAGACCCTGGCGGCGTTCCGGCGCTTCCTGGGGCGCTGAGGGCGGCCCGGGGCCGCGGAAATTGACACCGGGGCCGTTGCCGCGATGTAGTGGCAGATCTGCCGCAGCGCTGCCCGGAGATTTTTGTGAACGACAAGCCCCTCCCGCCCATCCTTCGCCACAAGGACCACGCAGCACCGTCGGTTTTTGCCCCCGACGGGCTGTTGCGTGAAGCACGACGCCAGAAGGGGCTGGCGCAGGCGCACGTCCCCGAGCTTTGCCTGCTCGACCCGGACGGCGACATCGTCCGGCATCTGATGACCACCGGCGTGGCGCAGCCGGTCACGGCCTGGGCCTGCTATCATTCGGTCATGCACGGTTTCGAACTCGGCGGCCGGCGCGTCGGCGTCGTCGGCTGTGCGGTGGGTGCGCCCTACGCGGTGCTGGTTGCCGAGCAGATGTTCGCCTCAGGCTGCCGGCTGTTGCTCAGCATCACGTCCTCGGGCGAACTCGCGCCCTTGGGCCCGCGACCCTATTTCATCCTCGTCGAGCGCGCCTTGCGCGACGAAGGCACCAGCTATCACTATTTGCCCGCCGAAGACTACGCTCCCGCCGATCCCGGCCTGCTGGCGCGGCTCGGCGCCGCGATCACCGATTGCGGGCCGGTCGTGCATCGCGGTACGACATGGACCACCGATGCGCCGTTTCGCGAAACCGTCGAGGTGATTGAACGCGGCAACGCGCTCGGGCTGGCGGCGATCGAGATGGAATCGGCGGCGCTCTATGCGCTGGCGGCGGCGCGCGGCCTGCCGATCGCCTGCCTCGCCCACGTCACCAATGCCATGGCCACGACCCACGGCGACTTCGAGAAAGGCGAGGCCGGCGGCGCGATCGACGCGCTCAGGATCGTCGAATCGGTGGCTCTGAACCTGGAGGCGATCTTGTCGCCCTGAACCGGCATTCCCTGGATGACCGCCGGCCCCCCGGCATCATCGGATCGCTGATGACCTACCCGAATAGCGTCGCCGGCAAATCATCGGCAATCGAGCCCAGCCGGAGCTATTTTTTATTCCGCCGATCGGCGTGCGCCCGCAGCTTGTCCCGGTAACGGTCCATGTTGTGGTACTTGTCGATACGATTTCCCTGGCCGGTCAGAATCCTTTTGTAATAGCGAAACGCGCGGCCAAAGCTGCTCAGGCTGTACTCAACCCTCAGATCGGGATAATCGCCGTCCTCGCCTTTTGAGACCATGCTCAGATACCGCATAAATCCGTAGTGCGTATATCCCTGAAAACGGCCCAACCAAGTCGCGACTCCGCCAACAATGGGAGCAAATTTCGCAAGGAGTTCAAAGAGTGTTTGGATGAACTCCACCACTTCGCTTGAGGGCGGAGCGAAAGGAACCGGATCCGAGCCGTTCACGACACGGTAAATTGGTGTTTTGAACCGATCGATCAAGCCGATACTGCCCACCCGCGGGGCGCCAAAGGTATAACAGGCGGCCAGATTTTCACTGTTTTGGTACCATGTCGCAATGACGGCAAGCGCGCCGCCCAACGAGTGACCGGTGATAAACAGTGGGAGGTCCTCGTGACCTTCGAGATTCGCCTTTATCTGGCCTTCGACCGATTTATACGCCTCGTGAAATCCATGGTGCATCATACCAAGGATTTCGTCGCTATCCGGCTTGGTCGATCTTATCGGGATTGGTTCCGCGTCGAGATTTGTGAGCCAGTCCTTGGTTTCTTTGGTGCCGCGAAAACAAATGACGGCCATTCCGGGCTCGTCCCCGGCCGCCTTGACGGCAACAAAGCCCTGGGTATCGGTATCTTTGTTGTAGAGGATGCCCTTTCCTGCCAACTTGAACCCGCCCGCCGACAATACGGCCTTGAGAATCTGATCTTTGTCATTGCGGGGCTTTCGGAATGATACCCGGAGCGCCTTCAGCCTCTCGGCAATCTCCTTCTGATTGGCCAGGGTCGCCAATTCCCCGGCCAAGCTAAGAATGTTGTTCTCTTCGTCGGGGCCGAAATCCTTGTAAGCAAGTTCAGCCATGGTGGCCATTATCCACGCGGTTCGATCACTGTAAGCGGCCCGCCGCACCGGAATTTCCACGTCTTTAAAATGGGCGAAATCGTCTTCTACGGTCATGATTCTTTCTCCCTCTTATGGCTTTGTGACATTAGCATAAAAATCCCGAGCTGCCGACCTACCCGGCCCAGTAGCCAGGGCCGGTATCCAGGGCCGGTGATCCGCGCAAATCGCGCTCGAACCGCGCTCGCGGCCATCGGGACAGAGCCATCGCCCGCCCGGCATATCTCCTATTCGTCGCCCGTTTCGCGGGTCACCTGGCGGAGCCGGATCTCCTCCAGCAACTTCCGGTTCGCCGCCAGCAGGTCGGCGAGGAACGCCACCAGGAAGGTCTGGAACCCCATGCTCAGCAGCGCCCCCGCCAGGATCAGCGACTGCACATGGCCGCCACCTTCGCCGTTGACATAAAACCAGACAAAGCGCAGCCCGATCAGGAACCCGGCACCGAACAGCACCGCCGCCAGCGCGCCGAAGAACTTCATCGGCCGGTAGATCACGAAAATCCGCACAATTGTCAGGACCGAGTGGCGGATATAGGCCGGTATGCTCCTGACCAGCCTGGATTTCCGCAGTTCGGCGTTCACCCCCACCGGGACCGAGATGATCGCCATGTTGGACTGCCCGGCCTGGATGATGGTCTCCAGGGTGTAGCTGTATTCGCTGAACACGACCATCCGCTGGGCTGCTGCCCGCGACAGGGCGCGAAATCCGCTGGGCGCGTCGGCGATATCGGTCTTGCTGGTGATCCGCACGACCCAGCTTCCCAGCCGCTGCAGGATCTTCTTTGTCGGCGAGAACTGCGTCATCGCCTCGATCGGCCGCGCACCGACCACGATGTCGGCCTCCCCGGCGGCGACCGGTCCGACCAGCTTCGGAATGTCATCGGCGTTGTACTGGTTGTCGGCGTCGGTGTTGACGATGACGTCGGCGCCCAGCTTGAGGCACGCGTCGATGCCGGTCATGAAGGCCCGCGCCAGCCCCCGGTTGCGGGTATGGCGAACCACATGATCGGCTCCCAGGGCGCGCGCCACCTCGGCGGTGCCGTCGGTGCTGCCGTCATCGATCACCAGCCATTCGACACTGTCGAACCCCGGCACCTCGCGCGGCAACGCCTTCAAGGCGATGCCCAGCGTCTCGGCTTCGTTGAGACAGGGGATCTGGATGATCAGCTTCATGATTCCGTCCGCGCAGCTTGAATAGCGAGCGATCACGACCGACCGCAGCAGAGCCGGTTATGCAACAAATTCCCGACGGACGCAAAATGCGGATAGCACCGCGGATCGAATTTCGAATGGCGGAAGCGCGCCCTCGGGCCGCGCAACTCTGAAAGCCGGGCCAATGCTGCAAGCAGATATCAGAACCTCGCCCAAGCGGATCGTAGGCGCCGCGCCATCATAGTAATTCCCGCTAAGGTTGTATTAATTTCTTGATTACCATCCAAGGATGCGCGAATCAAAGTGCCACTAATTCGATTAAAGATTTAACCCACATCTCCGATCAGTGATTTCCTATACAAGTTAAGGGGGAAATATCTTTCTTTGAATCAAAAAATTCGCGTATTACACGGATTTTCTTGGATCTTTACCATATTTTCGCCGATTCGAAGGTGTAAAAATCCACTAAGAACTATAAGATGTAAAATACCACGGCAGCGCTCCTGCTGGATGCGTTGTGGTGTTAGGGAACGGGGAAGTCATCATGCTGCATCGGAATGCTGAGATCGTGCGTACGGCTCAATTCTTGAAAGCCATCGCGCTTGGTGCGGTGTTTGCTGTTTCGGCATCGAACACAGCCGCGGCACAGCAGGGGAAAGCCTACGGGTTGAATCGCCCGGCAGCGGTCGCCGACCTGACGGCCGGGCCGTTCCGTTCGGCGCTCGAAGGACTGCCCGCGCAGGCGCGCGGCCGCGCACTGGGCATTCTGCAGGGTGGCGAGTTCACCGACGGTGATCTGCCCTATCTGCGCGTCGATCGGCGCGGCGGCGTGTTCTTCGAGGAT
>JAPULJ010000707.1 GCA_027295145.1 Alphaproteobacteria bacterium
GATAGACCAGCCGGAAACGGCCGATCGAAGGTGCGTAGATCAGCACCTCGGCCAACATCACGAAGGCGATGGTCAACAACAGGAGCCGCGCCGACAGGCTCTTGGCCAGCGGCGGCAGGCTGAGCTTCTTGCCGGTCATGGACGAATTCTAGCACGGTTGCGGCGAAAATGCCGCAAATCGCGTTTCGGGTGAAATTCCCCGGTTCGTGCTGGGTCGAACGGGCCGTGGAAAGATAAAGAGGCGCGCCGCTGCCGACCAAGGGAGAGGGGCGTCGGAAGGCAGCGGGCGCGTCTGATCGCCAGCGCAGGTCTCATGAAACCCCGCCACGGGCCTAACGCGTCTTTGGTTTCCAGGCCTGAACCAATTCCTGCGCTTGGGCGATCTCGCCGGGCGTCATGCGTTTGGCTATCTTGTCACGGAATGGTGCGGAGTACCCTGCGCCATGTCTGGCGGATAAGCTGTACCACATGTAAGCCTGGACACTGTCCTGCGATACGCCGTCGCCGCTTGCATACATCTCACCAAGCCAATGCTGAGCGCGAGGATCTCCCTGGCCGGCGGCCAAGCGGAACCATTTCGCGGCCTCAGCGGAGTCCTGCGGTACCCCTAATCCGAAAAAATACATCCCGGCGATGGCGGTTTGGCCGGACGGCTCGCCTTGCTCGGCAGCTCTCCGATACCACTTCAATGCCTCCGCGTAGTCCAGTGGCACACCTTCGCCGTTCTGGTAGGCATAGCCCAACATGACTTGCGCTATCCCGTGACCTTGATTCGCGGCTTGACGAAACCATCCGAGTGCTTCCGCACGATCCCGCGCGACGACGTGCCCGGTCCAATACATGGCGCCGACATAGTACTGGGCGGGTGCGTTGCCCTGCCGCGCCAGCGGCAGAAATTCGCGATACGCCGTTGCGTAATCGCGCCGCTCGAACGCGACGATACCGTCCTGAAAATCAGCGCTAGCGGGTGCTAAAAGCCCGAAGCTCAAGAGCACGGCAAGGGTCGGACCTCGAAACATCTTACAGCCTCCGGCCCGTCTCGATCGCTTGGTTGCAAGCTCGGCCGTGTCCACCGATTAGGTAGCCTCGGCCCTTCATAACGGTGCACGAGAAAACCTTGTGCCTCTTTCCTTACCGGGAAATTGCGAGACACAGGCTGACGCTGGGTTGGCGATGGGCTGACGATGCCTGTGGCCAAGATCATTGCAATAGCCCAGACAGCTTCGGCCGTTAAAGTGCGTGCCAACCAGCCCGTCCGGGACCGCACGAGGGGTCTTGTCGTGCAGCCCGCCGGGGTCGAGCCGGGGACCGATTGCAGCCGGGATAAGCCCTTCAGAGTGAATTGGCGGTCCTCACCAAAGCGCCGCCAAGGATAAGCTCATTTGTTCCCCTTCGCGCCACCTGGCCGCACCGGGCGCGAGATTATTCAGGCGCGCCCGCCATGCCGGGTTCCGGCGGCGGCGTCTCTCCCGTGAGCCATGGTGGCTTGATGGGCTCGCCGGTAATGGATTCCACCGCCTCCTGGGCCACCTTCCGAACCTCGGGAGGTTGCTTCGGGTCCCAGACGATGGCCTGTAAGTCCGGTACGGCGGAGGAGGCTTGCGGGCCGAACGTCCAGAGACTGTTCGCGGCCTGCCATTGGACCAATCGGTCGTCATCGCTCAAAGCCAACACAAGGGCCTCGATCACCGCTGGATCGATGCTCGGATCGTCCCTGTACAGACGACCCAATCCTTTAAGGGCGACACTTCTATGATATTGATCGCTGTGCGCCGTCATTCCCATGAGAGCTTGAGAAATTTGTTCCTCGGGCGGTGGATCGAAACTTAACAGTGCGCCCAACGCAGCGTTGACCACTTTAGTATCTGAGTGGGCAAGCAAGTCCAGCAGCGGCCCTTCGGCCTGATTCATCGGTATTGGATCCATGGCACCAATAATCGCTGCCGCCGCTGCCTTATTTCGCGGGACAGGGTCCTCGTTCAATATCTGCATGATCTTGGCTTTTTCGTTCCTCAGATCGCTCCCCGTCGTCAAGCCCCCCCATGTGGAAGCTGATAAGGTTAAAAGGCCAAAAAAGCGAACATCCGGCGACTCATCCCTCAGCATCGTGTTTACGACCTGCTTGAGATCCGGATAATCGAACAGCGCCGCCTCCTCGATAAAACATTCGGCGGCTTCCGTCCTTGCCGCGGCATCCTCGTTGAGAAGAGCTGTCGTCAGCTCTCCTGGAGTCGCGGGGCAGATTTCCTGCGCAAACGCGGGAAAGCCATAAAGGGCCACGGCGAGCGCTAAGGCTGCCGCCACGCCGCAACCTAGCGAACCCGCCGTTCCGCGTCGTGTTGATTCCAAAATTCTGGTCATGGCAAGGTCCCTGATTCGCTCACGGTGACATCAAGCGGTGGCAAAAGCTTTCGAACCTGAGTTCGAAACTGGTATGGTGCAGGTCCCGGACTGCGGCGATAGATTTCTATGTCGTTAATATAGATCTCATAGGCCGGAAATCCATCGTGCCGCCCCGTCAGCGTCCACTCCGGCGTTCCAGTCGAGGTGTCTATCGTGATCGTGAAATCCCAATCAAGCGAGCCTAACACTTGGCCTATATTCCCTAACAACGGATTGGACGGTCCGCCATCCAGGTCGACTTGAACCGAATCAGCGGTAAGTCGGGTCACGGTCACGGACATAGAGGCATTCGAGGCCGTGGCTGCGTCATGGAAGAGGACACAATCATTCTTAATGCCGTCTTCGTCGTTTTCGTCAATCTTACCGTCGGCCAAGGCATCCGATGCGTAGGAACGGGTCTCTTTGACAAGTCTTTGTATCGAGCCCTCTTTTAGCCCATCTGGATCGGCCGATTCATTCGGTATGACGGTGACCAGCTCACGAACCCGGAAGAAATTAGAGGTCGGACTGAAATCCCGGTTGTCACCTTTGAAAAACAACCGCCTAGTTGGCGGGGTGAATTCAAATGTGAAACAAAATTGCGGCCCACCAGTAACATTGTCCGCCGGAATGAATGCGGTAAAATTAATCATGAACTCCTGTGCCTCGGCAACGAAGCTGATATTGTCGATGAAGAAGTCAAATGCGGACGCGCTGCCCGAAATCGTAGCCATGCGTATGCCGGAAGACGGCAGCATCACGGTTCCCGCCCCCGAAGCAAAATTCGGTTGCAGCGTGATCTGAGTCATGCCGCCTTGATCGTCCTCGACGAAATAAGTCACGACAAAGGTCTGACCATTCATGAGGAACATGCTGAGGTCCGAAACCGGCTCGGCGAACTCGATCGTGAGTGTGGGGAGGCATCCGGGACAGAAAAAAGCCGTTCCGTATACTGACGTCGGATTGACCGGAAGGAAGTTGGTCGCGTCGAGTACCTGGCCG
>JAPULJ010000708.1 GCA_027295145.1 Alphaproteobacteria bacterium
CCTGCCCGCCATCGCCGAAGCCGAGCGGCTTGAGATCCGTCTACTGGTTGCCGGCGAGGCGGTGCTTGGCGCCGGTCTGTTGACCGGCATCGCCACCCTCTATGCCGGTTCGGGCGCGGTAATCGTGCCCGACCATAAGACAATCTTCGCTGTCCTCGCTTTCGTGGTCATTGCTGTTCTTCTACTCCTGCGCCATTTTTCGGGTATCCGAGGGCGCAGGGCGGCACGCTTGGCGCTGGCCGGCTACCTCTTCATAACGCTGGCCTATCCCGGCGTGAAGTTCGTCACCGATGTGCTGATCGGTGGTTAGGCTCGGATTATTCTGGCTGGCGATCCTTGGTGCTTGTCTTGGAGCCGAAGTGTAGTGGAAATGGGGGAAGTCTAACGGAACCAGAGTCACTCAATGCGCCAAGGCGGTCCCACAGCTTCCCTCGATCCAGGTGCCCTTTAGAATTTGATCTTGGCGATGATACCGAAATTCTTTTTGCGAAACTGCGCATACGGAATGATCGTCACCCTATCGTTGAGCGAATCTGTAAACACATAAGCAGTAACGATGGCGATGGCCGCAGCGCCGAGCACGTCGGTCACATGGTGCTTGTCGGCCTTGACGCGGCTAATCGCAACGACGCTGGCGACGGCGTAAGCGGGAAGGCCGTACTCCCAGCCATATCTGAAATGCAAGTAAGCAGCGCCCGAGAAAGCAGCCGCCGTGTGCCCGGACGGGAAAGACTGACCGCCACCGTTCGGCCGCCTGCGATCGATGGCGATTTTGAGACCATGGGTAATGCCGAGTGTGACGCCGGTGGTCACCCCAAGCTGCGCGGCGCCCAAATAGTCGCCCTTGGCCCCCGAAGCAACCAGTGCGATCGCCGGAATTGCGATCTGCGCTATGTCGCCGAAAGTCTCCAAGCCGTCGCTTTTAGCCTGAATTGGCCAGCAAAAAACTAGCACCGCACAGATTTTCGCGAGAGATTTCCCGGCGGAATCGCCCACGCCCATGCGCGGTCCCTCCTTCCCAAGAGTTGTCGCCGGCGCTATTTGGCATTTTTGCTCTTCGCCAATTGACTGGCGAACCAAGTTGAATGTTAGTACCGAAATCGAAACGCCGAAACCAAAATAGCCAGACCCGGCCCGATTGTTGGCACATCTACAAATGAGGCTGAAATCCGGTAACGGCAAACACGGCTGCTAGATTCGCATTGTCGAACCCGAGGGCAATTCGCTAGGGGACAATTCGCCGCAGTAGAGTGCACCTGACGTTGCTCCCGCCGAAAATTCGACTATATTGCCTACCTGTTGAGCACAATTCGGGTCTGCCCAAGAAATGAGCATAGTCATCGGCGCGCTACATCTGGATCCGCCGGTAATCCTGGCGCCCATGTCCGGGATCACCGATTTGCCGTTCCGACGGCTGGTGCGGAGCTTTGGCGATTGTCTGGTGGTCTCGGAGATGATCGCCAGCCAGGCGATGATCCGCCAAACCCGCAGATCGTTACGTAAGACGGCGCCCGACTGCACGCAGGAATATCCGATGTCGGTGCAAATCGCCGGCAATGATCCTGGCGTCATGGCCGAAGCCGCGCGGCTCGGGCAGGATCGAGGGGCCACTCTCATCGACATCAATTTCGGCTGCCCAGCCAAGAAGGTCGTCGGTAAGCTCGCCGGCTCGGCATTGATGCGCGACCTCGGTCACGCGCGCCGGATCATCGAGATGGTGGTTAGGGCGGTCGATATCCCGGTGAGCTTGAAGATGCGGACCGGCTGGGACGGGGATCACCGTAACGCCCCGGACCTGGCCCGCATCGCCGAAGATTGCGGTATCGCCATGCTGGCAGTACACGGGCGCACCCGCACCCAGGGCTATCATGGCCAGGCCGATTGGCGCTTTATCGCTTCGGTCAAAGAGGCGGTCTCGATCCCGGTCGTCGCAAATGGCGACATCACCACCGTTGCCGGCGCCCGCGAGTGCCTCGATCAGTCACGCGCCGATGGGGTGATGATCGGCCGCGGCGCCTATGGACGGCCGTGGTTCGTCAGCCAGGTCGTGGCCTATCTGAAGACCGGTTGCGAGCCGGTCGACCCGCCGCCGGCCCTTCGTCTGGCTACCGCCTTGCGTCACTATGATTCTTTACTCGACTTCTACGGGACCCATGTCGGGGTGCGGGTAGCGCGCAAGCACCTCGCCTGGTACTGCGCCGGGATGCCTGGCGCGCCTGTCGTACGCGACAAGCTGTTCCGGCTCGAAGACCCTGTTCAGGTGCGAGAGACCTTGCGCGGTTTCTTCCTGCCGGCAGCCGAGCGGGACGCGGCGTGATGCTTTTAGCGGGACGCGGCTAGATGGATAAAATCGTCAGGCAGATGGCGGCGGATATTTCGCTCGATTTGGAGCCGGAAACGATCAAACCGGCCGA
The DNA here is from genome assembly GCA_027295145.1 of Alphaproteobacteria bacterium. Lineage (GTDB taxonomy): Bacteria > Pseudomonadota > Alphaproteobacteria > JAPULJ01 > JAPULJ01 > JAPULJ01. Next base: position 2,415 of record JAPULJ010000708.1, read on the forward strand.
GGCGGATGCCAGCGCATTGCTCAATGCTCTACCCGATCCGCTGCTGGAGATCGCGCGTGATGCTGCGATCGGGTTCGCCAATCTCGCCGCCGAGCAGTTCTTCGCCGCCAGCGCAGCCAGTTTATGCCGCGGCAGCCTGCACGATGTGCTGCCGGCCGACAGCCCGCTCTTTGCGCTGATCGAGCAGGTCTTCGCCGGCGGCAACGGGGTTTCCGAATACGGCGTTACCTTGGAGACGCCGCGTATCGGCAGCCATCTCGTGGATCTTTATGTCGCTCCAATTGTCCCTCCGAGTGCGGAGACGCCGGATAGCGTACTCGTCACCTTGAGAACGCGAGCCCGGGCGCAAGCAATTGATCGGTTGCTACTGCACCGAGGCGCGGCACGCTCGGTCACAGCGATGGCGGCTCTGCTCGCCCATGAGGTCAAGAACCCGCTATCGGGGATCAGGGGGGCGGCGCAGTTGCTCGAACGCAGCGTGGCAAGCGAGGATCGCGGTTTGACCCGGCTGATCCGCGAGGAGACCGACCGCATCTGCGCGCTGGTCGACCGCTTGGAGGTCTTCGACGACCAGTTCCCGGCGCGGCGCGAGCCGGTTAACATCCATCAGGTACTGACCCATGTCCGCCAGATCGCCGAAAACGGCTTCGCCAAGCGGGCCAAGTTCGACGAGCGCTACGATCCTTCGCTGCCGCCGGTCTACGGCAACCGCGACCAACTCATCCAAGTCTTTCTCAATCTGGTCAAGAATGCGGCCGAAGCGGCGCCCAGCAACAACGCCGAGATCGTGCTGTCGACCGCTTTTCGCCACGGCGTGCGCATGGCGGTACCGGGTGGCGACAGCAGGGTCCAATTGCCCATCGCCGTCACAGTCCAGGATAACGGCGAGGGGATCCCGGAGGATTTGCGTGCGCATCTCTTCGATCCCTTCGTCACGACCAAAACCGGCGGCAGCGGTCTCGGCCTGGCGCTGGTTGCCAAGATCATCGGAGATCATGGCGGCGTTATCGAGTATGACGGCAGCGCGCGCCGGACCGCCTTCCGGGTGCTGCTGCCGATCGACAGCGCGAGCAGTTGAGGAAAATATGAGCACAGCGACAATTCTCGTGGCCGACGATGACCGCAGCATCCGCACCGTTCTCGGTCAGGCGTTGGGCCGCGAGGGGTATTCTGTCCGTTCAACCGGCAATGCCGCAACCTTGTGGCGCTGGGTCGAGGACGGCGAGGGGGATCTGGTCATTACCGACGTGGTGATGCCGGATGGTAACGGGCTCGATTTAATCCCGCGTATTCGCAAGCTTCGGCCGGGCCTGCGGGTGATTGCCATGAGCGCGCACAAGACGCTGATGACCGCGGTCAAGGCGGCCGAGCGGGGGGCCTTCGAGTACCTGCCGAAACCCTTCGATCTGAACGAGTTGATCGGCATAGTCGATCGGGCGTTGACCGAGCCGGGTACTTTGGCCGGGGACCCTGAGGCAGCGCCCGTGCTCGACGACGACCTGCCGCTGATCGGCCGCTCGCAGGCAATGCAGGATATTTACCGGATACTGGCACGCCTCATGGGCACAGACCTGACGGTGATGATCGTTGGCGAATCAGGTACCGGCAAGGAACTCGTCGCCAAGGCCCTGCACGATCATGGTAAACGCCGCAACGGCCCCTTCGTTGCCATCAATATGGCGGCCCTGCCGCGCGAGTTGATCGAGAGCGAACTGTTTGGGCACGAGAAGGGTGCCTTCACCGGGGCTACGGCACGCAATACTGGCCGTTTCGAGCAAGCTGAAGGTGGCACCCTGTTCCTCGACGAGATAGGTGACATGCCACTTGATGCCCAGACCCGGCTCCTGCGCGTGCTCCAGGAGGGTGAATTTACCGCCGTCGGCGGACGCACGGCGATCCGTGCCAACGTCCGCATCATCGCCGCAACCCACCGCAATCTGCGCCAGTTGATCCGCCAGGGGTTATTCCGCGAGGATTTATTCTACCGCCTCAACGTAGTACCGCTACGTCTGCCGCCATTGCGCGAGCGCCGCGAGGACATCCCCGATCTGGCCCGCCATTTTCTCGCCAAGGCAAGCGCCGAAGGCCTGCCTGTAAAGTGGCTGACCAACGAGGCGCTGGAGCGCCTCAAAACTCATCGTTGGGCCGGCAACGTTCGCGAGCTTGAAAATCTGATCCGCCGGTTGACTGCGTTGTACAGCCAGGAGCGCATCGGTATCGACATTCTTGAGGTCGAACTGGCCGACGCGGCGCCACCGCCCGAAGGGGCCTCGCGGCCTCGCGACGACAGTCTGGGCGCCGCGGTCGAACGCCATTTGAGCGAGTACTTCACTGCCCATGAAGGTGGCTTGCCACCGGCCGGTCTGTACGAGCGGGTCTTGCGTGAGATCGAACTGCCACTACTTCGACTCAGCCTCGAAGCGACCAGAGGCAATCAGATCCGCGCCGCCTCTCTGTTGGGGCTCAACCGCAACACCCTGCGCAAAAAGATTCGGGCGTTGGACATCCCTGTTATCCGAGGCCTAAAATGACCACCAACGGTCAGCGCAGGACGCGCCCAACCAGTCGAGATAGCGATGCCGCGTAAGGTGCAAAGACCGGAGAAGAAGGCGGCGCGGACAGCCAAGCGGAAGCCGCCCGTCAAATCTGCGCGGACTCAAACGCCAACACCCAAAACGGCGCAACCCAAAACCGCGCAGTCGCTGGTCGCGCGACACCAAAAATCCGCGAAGTGGCAGAACCGTTGGCAAGAGATCGTCGCTTGGTCCAATAGGGTCGGGCTCGCCCGCTACGGCGCTATAGCATTGACCGTCGCCGCCATCGTCTCGGGCATCGCCACCTATATCACTCTGACCGGCTCGCCGCCTTACGGACCCGACCCCGACACCGTCCTCGTCCTCCTCAACCTCGATCTGGTGCTGATGCTTTTGCTCGTCGCGCTGATTGCCCGGCGGGCGGTGCGGCTGTGGGTCGCGCGGCGCAAGGGCCTGGCGGGATCGCGCCTTCATACACGCCTAGTGCTGCTTTTCAGTCTGGTGGCGGTGACACCAGCGATCCTTGTTGCCGTTTTCTCGGCGCTCTTTTTTAATTTCGGGATCCAGGCCTGGTTCAGCGAGCGGGTCAGCACCGCTCTGAAGGAATCCCTCGCCGTTACCGATTCTTACTTGCGCGAGCACCAGCAGGCGATCCGCGCCGATACGCTATCCATGGCCAGCGCGCTCAACCGCGATGCGCCGCTGATGCTTCGGTCCTCGCTCATCTTCAAGCGCCTGGTCGCCCAGCAGGCGGCGATACGCTCGCTGCCCGAGGCGATCGTGTTCGACGGCAGCGGCACGGTGCTGGCGACTTCCGGCTTGAGCCTCGCCCTACAGCTCGAGCCGGTTCCCGACTGGGCGCTGCGCCGGGCCAAAAAGGGTGAAGTCGCAGTAATGGCCAAACAGGGAGATAAACGGGTCCGGGCGCTAGTCCGTCTCGACCAGTTTTTCGACACTTACCTTTACGTCAGCCGTTTCATCGACCCGACGGTGCTGGGTCACGTCGCCCGCACCCGGGAAGCGGTCGGTATTTATAAGAAACTCGAAGGCCAGCGATCGGTCTTGCAGATCAGCTTCTTTCTGCTCTTCGCCGTGGTATCGTTGCTCCTGCTACTCGCCGCGGTGTGGGTCGGACTGCTGTTCTCCAACCAGCTGATGAAGCCGATCGGGGCATTGATCGCCGCCGCCGACCAAATTCGTTCAGGCGATCTCTCGACCCGCGTCGTCGAAAGCAAGGAGGATGTCGATATCGGCGGGCTGGGACGCGCCTTCAATCGTATGGCGGCCCGCCTTGAACGCAACCGGCGCGAGTTGGTCGAAGCAAACCGCCAAATCGACGCCCGCCGCAAATTCACCGAGACCGTCCTCGCCGGCGTCTCCGCCGGCGTCATCGGGCTTGACGCCAAGGGCCGCATCAACTTGCCCAACCGCACAGCCTCCGAATTCCTGTCTGTCGATCTCGACAAGCATATCGGCAAGCCCCTGGGCCGTGTCGTGCCGGAAATGGCCGAACTCGTCGCCGAGGCGCAGGAAGAGCCGGACAGCCGAAAGCAATCGGAACTTGC
>JAPULJ010000709.1 GCA_027295145.1 Alphaproteobacteria bacterium
CTTTCTGGCGCAAGGCGGACATTCCGAGCGATGTTGTCCGCTTTACTGTTTACGCCTAGGGTCCAGACTCATTAGATCCACCATATGACCGTAACCGCAATACAGAGTGCTGCGAAGAAGTTACGGACATCCTTGTCGAAGCGCGTTGCGATCCGGCGGTAGTCCTTGAGGCGTCCGAAAGACCTTTTGATGACGTTTCTGGTTCGGTAGAGAGCTTTGTCGTAGGCGTACTGAAGCTTTCGATTTACCCGTGGCGGGATGACTGGCTCGGTGCCGCGTTCCTCCAGCCATTCCCGCAGAGCGGCGCTGTCGTAGCCCTTGTCCGCAATCATGTACTTGGACGGCGGCATGGCCTCCAGGCAGAGCCGCGCAGCCTTGTGATCACTTGTGTTTCCGGGCGTCAGCACCATCACGACAGGACGCCCCTGGGCATCCGTCACGGTATGGATTTTGGTGGTTCGGCCACCTTTGCTGCGGCCAATAGCATGAATGAAGGCCCCCCTTTTGCGCCGCCGGAACACCGGTGCGCCTTGATGATCGTGCTATCGATCATCAGGGTGTCGGGGACGCCGCCGGCCCCGGCAAGGGTGGCGAATATATCCTCCCAGATGCCGCGCTTCGCCCATCTGACAAAGCGATTGTATATGGTCTTGCTGGGGCCGTACGCTTCGGGACAATCCGACCAGCGGCAGCCGGATTTCAAGACATGGACAATACCGCTTAAAACCCGCCGATCATCAACACGCGGCATGCCGCGCGTGTTGGTCGGCAAAAGAGGCTCAATCCGGGACCACTGTTCATCGGAAAACCAGAATAGATCAGCCATGTCACTACCTCCTTGGTTGGAGGCAGTGAATCATGTTCAAATCAATTTGGGAATCCTGTTAATGGGTCTGGACCCTAGTTCCGCCGTTGAGGGCAAAGCAGACATGATCCACTAATAAGCCGACGTTCCAGGAATTGTTTTGGCATAATTTCAAACTGAGACTCTACTACTCGATCAAGTGCCGTGGGGAATTTCCGAGGCGAGTTGATAGTAGAAAAAATTCAACAGTAAGTCGGGGAGCCAGACCATCCGGTTAAGTCTGGCGGCGTCAAGTTATCCGCCTATACTGCCGCCAAGCAGGCCATGGGGGCGGCATGCATCTGTCGGAGGCGGAGAGAGAGCAACGGGCGCGGTTCGGGCAGTCCTATAGGCGCAACCTGTTGCCGGTGATGCTGCGTATCGAGAAGGCGGTTTGCGGCTGTAATTACGGCGGCACCAGTTGGGCGACGCGCGGTGAAATTGACGATGTCGCCGAGAAGCGGGCGCGTCGCCCGGGCCAGCGGCTGCTGGACCTGGGCGCCGGCTCGGGCTGGCCGGGACTGTATCTGGCGGCTTCATCGGGCTGCGACATCACCCTGGTCGACTTGCCGGCGGAAGGATTGGTCATCGCCGCGGCGCGGGCCAAGGCCGACCGGTTGGCCGGCGTCTTGAGCGTCGCCGCCGCCGACGGCCGCGCCCTGCCCTATGGCGACAAACGGTTCGACGCGATTACCCATTCGGATGTGCTCTGTTGCCTGCCCGGCAAGCAGGCGGTGCTGGCCGAATGCCGCCGCACCGTGGCCGATAAGGGCCGGATGATCTTCAGCGTCATTTCGGTGGCCCCGGATTTGAGCGAGATCGATCGCGCCCGCGCCATCGAAACCGGCCCGCCCTACGTGGCGAGCGCAATCGGTTACGGGGAGATGTTCGAACGCACCGGCTGGGAGACGGTCGAGACCGTCGACCTGATGGCGCAATTTTTAAAAAGCGCCACGACCTTCCTCGAGGTCGACCGGGAAAACCGGGCGGATCTTGCCGAGTTGTTGGGCGAGGAAGACTACGAACAGAGGCTGCAAAAGGACCGCGACCTCATCGACGCCATCACCAGGGGTATCTTGCGCCGCGATCTCCACTGTCTGCGAGCCGGGTGAGCTTGCGCGGCGGCGGGGCGCTGCTTATGGGCGGCGGGGTCAACTCTCGGAGCAGCTTGCGCTGGAAGGCGCGTCCGAAGTCGTCATAATCATCTGCAATCTCGATGAAGGCGCCCGGACCCTGGATTATTTCTTCGCGGTAGTAGGTTTCCAAGCCGAAGAAATCGACGTTGGTTTGAGCTTGATAACGACCCTGACTCATCGGGCCCACCGTGGTTGATGTGCGTGCTGAATATTCAACGATACGAGTGAGGATCGGCAAACCGTTGATCACGATCCCCAGGGCATTTGCCGCTTGCCGGGGCATGGTCAGGGGGAGGCCGATATTGCTGCGGCCATCGCCCGATACATCGATCTTCAACTGGCGGCCTTCGAATGCGTTCCCGGCGATCAGACGAACGCCGAAATCAATCGCCCCGCCAATCCCGGTGAAGACCCGGTTCGGGTCGCGCTCGGCGTTTTCCACCCGGTGAGCGAATGACAGGACACTGGCCTCATCCTTCAACAACTGCCAGGGGATCATGTATTGCTCGTCGATCTCCGAGCTCCATTGGAAAAGCGTCACGGCGACA
>JAPULJ010000071.1 GCA_027295145.1 Alphaproteobacteria bacterium
GGGGTCGAGAATCCCGCTGACCTGTCGTAGCTATCGATTTCGAACGGCTTGACGCCTTCAACCTGACGGGCCCTCAATTGCAGGGCCTCGGCGGTATGGTCCGCTGTCGTCCTCCGAGGCATGATAGCGCGGAAGGGCGTCCGCCACGTCGAACCAGGCGATCCGCTCATCGTGGTGCAAGTGGCTCTGCGGGACGAAAGCATTCGGATCGTCGAAGGTGCTGATGTGGAGCTCGACAATCGGTCCAAGCCCACCTCCATCCCCTTCCCAAGTCAGCGGCGTCCCGCACTGGGCGCAGAATGCACGTCCCACGCCCGGCGAAGATTCGTAAATCCGACGGTCACCCGTCGTGAAGCGGATCTGATCCCGTTTGAAGCCGGCAAAAGTAACGACAGGTGCGCCGGTATGCCGCCGACAACTCAAGCAGTGGCAGTGAATGACCGAGAACGGGTCGCCGATGACCTCGTAGCGCACCGCCCCGCACAGGCATCCGCCGGTCACTTTGTCAGTCGTATGTGCCATCACGTCCTTCTCCTTTTCCTCGCTGTCGCCCCTTGGCCCCGGTTTCGAAGATAGCCGGTGGATCGGTGCGCACCTCGTTTTTTGACGAGGTGCTGGGACGCCAGGGCGGGTGGGTCGAAATTTCGGGCGTCTCTAACTCCTGAGATGAAAGGCTCATTACGGCAATCCCACCTTACGCAGTGCGGCCACCAGATCTTCATGCCGTGTGGGGTTCTTAAAATGAACGCGCGTCATATAGCCCGAGATCGTGAAGTCCGGATCTCGTTCAAGCACGACTTGAGCCGCTTGTTTCGCTTTCTCACTCATGTCCAGTTCGGCGCAAACGGCGGCGTGCAAAACCAGACCAGGCAGATATTCGGGATGTCGTTGCACAAGTTCTGTGACTGCCTTGAGCGCACGATCCAGCCGTCCGGTCATGCGGTAGGCCTGCACACGGGTGGAGCCGAACCAGTTCGGGTAAATTGGATTGAGGCGGATTGCGGTTTCGATATGCTTCAAAGCCTCGCCAAGCCGCTCGGCAGCGATCAGAGAGGACGCCATAAAAGCCTGGTTGTTGGAATCATTCGGCGCCAATTCCAAGGCATGCTCGGCGGTGGCAACCGCTTCGTCGAACTGTCCACGCGAGCGTTGAACAGAAGCCAGCAGGACATAGGCATCGGCGCTCTGAGGGTTGGCGGCCAAAATGCGTTCGCCCCACTCTTGCGCCGTGGCGTAAGCGATTTCGGGATCCGGCAGCCAATTCGAGCTCCCCAGCTGGTCGTAACAATGGCCCAGTGACGCCATCGTCACCTCGTCTCCGGGTTCCAATGCGATGGCCTTCTCAAACAGCTCCTTGGCCTTGAGCATCCCTTCCTTGGTGAACTTTAGAAATTCATGAACGCCACGCGCCTTGTACTCCCAGGCTTCGAAATTCCTGGAGCCGCCTTGCCAGCGGTGCGCGTAATCGCCCATAATCAGCTCCGCCTGCAACGCCACGGCGATATGGCGGGTAATTTCATCCTGAAGCTCGAAAATCTCCCCCACGCTGCGGTCATAACGCTCGGCCCAAATGTGGCTGGCGTCGGTGGCGTCGATCAATTGCGCGGTGATACGCATCTTGTTGCCGCCGCGCCGGACACTGCCTTCCAGCACATAACGCACGCCGAGTTCGGCGGCGACATCCTTCACGCTGATCGGTTTGCCTTTGTAAACAAACGTCGAGTTCCGCGCGATGACGGCAAGGCCGGGAATCTTCGACAGCGTGGTGATGATGTCTTCGGTGATCCCATCGGCAAAATACTCCTGATCGGGATCGTTCGACATGTTCTGGAAAGGCAAAACGGCAATCGATTTCTTGCCGAGAGATTCCGTTTCAGGTGCCGGTTGGACTGTTCTATCCTCGGAAATCACCGCGGGCCAAGCGAAGATGCGAATCGGTTCATCGATGTTTTTGAGTTCCTTGACGCCAAGGTCCGAAAAGGACTCGTCTAATTTGCGGCGCACCTGATCATGCACGACTGACGAGACGCACACACTGCCAGGCTCGGCTATTGCTTCAAGCCGGGCGGCGATGATTACACCGTTGCCGTAGATGTCATCGTCCTCGATGACGATATCGCCGAGATTGATGCCGATGCGGAATTGGAGCGGCATTTTGCCATCTCGTTCGGCGGCATCTTTCTGCCAAGCGATCGCGCAGTTGACAGCATCAGTGACGCTTGCAAATTCGACCAGAAATCCGTCGCCCATCAGTTTGACGATCCGGCCTCGGTGTTCTGCAATCAGTGGTTCGATGAATGTTGTGCGCAGTGCTTTGAGTGCGGCAAGCGTTCCCGCCTCGTCCTCCCCCATAAGGCGGCTGTAGCCGACCACATCGGCGGCAAGAATGGCGGCAAGGCGACGCTCCATACTCAATCTCCCTCTGTCGGTAGATTAGCGGATCGCCGGGGCGAAATCCATGTGCCGTAAACCGGCTCGAATATTTCCTCTTGATGCTGTGGGCGGCTCCCACCACCGGCGTCGCGATGTGCCAAAAAATGCGGGATCTGTTGAAGAACCGCTAGGAAGGGAGCCGTCCACAGACAGCTATAAGCGTCGGTGAGAACCCGTCGCCGAGCACGGCCGCTCTACCATCGAAAGCGAAACCTTGACGGAGGCACCAAAAGGGATCGAATCGGTATCGCTTCGCAGATGGCAGGGGCGCCGCCCCTCCCGACCCC
>JAPULJ010000710.1 GCA_027295145.1 Alphaproteobacteria bacterium
TTTTGCTCTGAATGCGGTGTCACCATGATGACCGTAGTATTCGCTCGTCCTAGGACTGAGTTTAACGACGGCGATGAGGAAGCAGATATGTTCTGTGTGTTCCCTGCGACGTTTACCGACAAAATGAATGAATTTATCCAATCGTGGCAACCGACCCATCATGTGAACTGCGATAGCGCGATCCTTCCCCTCGCTGCCCTCAATGACGGGCTGGAAAAGTGGGCTGAGTGGCCAGAAGGCGAACCTTGGATTGGGTATTCATAGTCGACTCAGGTCCATGAGGATGAGCCGGCCGCCGTCGCTGTGATCGAATTACCGACACCGAACTTGCCAGGCTAGGCCCTTTTAGTGCGGCAAAACCGCCGTCCGCCGTACAATGTTGACTGGACCTAGAGAGTATCTATGGGCACTAAGCGGACGCCTGGCTCATCCCTCTGAACGGCTGATTACGGCCATGAGCCGCCATTCAGATGGGGGAGAGCTAAGTTCGAAGACGCTCACCTGTTTGAGCTCCTATGGCAGGTGTCTACCGAGCGCCGCCTTGGGCCATGCTTTCCGCCGCTGACGCCAGCCGGTGAAACCGCGCGGACTGGCCCGGCAAAAACCGCGATGCCATCTTCAACAATTCCTTGTCTGATGTGTCCCGGTTCGGCTGATAGTGCGCTCGATGTATTAGCCAGCGCCACAATCGCCCTACACCAGGATCGTGCGGGCTGAGCCGATCGACACCTTCGAGCCCGCTCAGCCAGGCGGACAACTCCGCGCACGTCGCCATGTCCAGAATCCGGCGCCGACGACGGTATGACTGTATAGCTGCGCCGCGATGCGCATGACCATGCCTCTTCATCTGGCTGAGCAGTATCCTCGACGCGCGGTGATTCCGCATCAGGTTATCCAGCCGATCGCTAAGCTGATGCAAAATCGATCGCCATTTGGCACTCCGCATTCCCTTGTCGATCAGCGTACCGATGACGTGAGCGGCGGCCTTGCGTTCTCGCAGGCCACCATGAATGGCCCGATCGAAGATCTCCCTCCAGACTTCGATTTCACGCCGATTGTTACGGCACGGGCACAGATTGCGCAGCGCGTTGCAGCGCGCGTAGTAACTACCGTCGTGAAGGGATCCGATCAGGTCCTCGACGGTCGCTGGCTTCTTTTTCGACATTACTTCCTCGTCTCCCGGATAGTCCGGGCAGGGTTAAATCAGGACCCGCCGCTTGGCGGGCCAATCGTGGAACCTGGGCCGAGAAAGTCTGCGAAGCTGCCAGGCCTCTACGCCTGGCCGAGTATTGAGTTGCTGGTGCTGACGGTTCCCGGCGTCAGTTCAGGGCAAGTCGGTTGGTTGAGCGGTCCATAGCGCGTCTCCTTCTGGGAACGGACGCACAGAAGTCTAGTTCGGCCGGACGCCGACATCAATAAGCTTTGCATGCTTCCGGCGTCTTACGCCACGCTCGGCCGCTTTGGGCACGTAGCGACGTTTGTCCGCTTCTGGCGGTTTCGTCAGCAACGGTTCGCTTAGCTGACGCCCGATTTATCGAGCAAAACGACGCGAACGGCCAATGAGGGACGTTCAGCCCGCAATGATCTGATAGTGTTAGCGCGACGAAACTCGACGGAATTGGAATATGAGCGACCTCTGGAAGTCACCAATCGTAGTACCCGCTGTTGTCTATAAAGATGTCCCGAGGGCTGCAAAGTGGCTAGAAGATGCTTTCGGATTTCAAGAACGAAAAGGCTCACGCTTGGTAGGCGAAGGCTGGACGCTTACTTGGATCGAGGTCGGTGAGAGTGGTTTGATTCACCTAACCACTGGCGGCCATGGGCTGACGCCGCCGGAACAAAGTGGGTATGCGAGCCAATCTCTAAAAGTGTACGTGCCAGACGTAGATAAGCACTTTGAGAACGCCAAAGCCCACGGAGCAGAGCCGATCATGCCTCCGCAAGACATGTTTTGGGGTGGTCGAATATATCGAGCAAAAGACATTGAAGGCCACGTCTGGGAGATTTCGCAAATCGACAAAGAGCTATCTGTCGAGCAATGGAACCTACCGGGCAACGCCACACGAAGTTGAGCAGAAGGCGGCTTTGGGCACGTTGCTGCCAAACGCTTCGGCTCGTGGGTGACCGCTATAGGGGGTCATAGAGGCCTCTGGGAGACGCTTGAAAACTCCCTTTCCTTTGTGTAGTGCTTCGATTTGAGGGTTGCTCACAACGACTTCGTGCTTTCTTCAACAAGCTTGCGGAGATTAATTAGGCTTTCCGTCTGCAAGTCGCCGAACCTCGCCAGCCATCCTTCTCGAATCTCGTTGATTGGTTCAGGAATCAGCGAATAGTTCTGTGTCTTGCCGCGTTGGAATGCTTTTACGACCCCGCATTCTTTCAGTATTCGAAGATGGCGTGAGATAGCGGGCCGTGACACTTCTCTAAACTGCAGGGCTATTTCGCCGGCGGGTAATACGGATCGTTGCAGTAGAAGATCGAGTATTTCTCGCCGCGTAGGATCAGCGATCGCGATGTAAGGGTCTCGCAATCTCAACGTTCAACGATCTCGCGCAGAGCTTTCAGGTGTTTAACGTCCCACCCCTGTTCATACCCTTCTAGATTGTCTGCAGCGTCTGCGCCCAGTCGTTCGAATCCATGGTGGAAGATCTCTACGTGTGTTCCGCCGTACATCGCTGTGAGACGGATCGTCCACAGTGTTGGCACGGGCCACGCGTAGGGTTCTTGCCATTGACTTTCAAATGACACTTCTCTTTCAGGTTCAAACACAAGAACAGAACCGCCGTAAAAACGTTCCTCTCCGTCGATCTCAACCGAAAGCTGTACCTTGCCGCCCACTTTGGTGTCGAAGCTATGTAGTTTATGCCCGAGGTTGAGCCAAGTTTGAATTCGATCAAACGATTCAAACTCTTTCCAAACTCGGTCTGGGGTCGCCTTAATGAAAATACTGCGTCGTACGAAGAGAGATCCGATGGCGACACCCATGGCTATTCCTTGCGGCTGCGATTGATAGTCGCCAGAATACGCGTAACCAAACAGTTACACAAATAATTTTTTCAATAAGGATCAAGGTTGGTCCGATCTGACTTCCTTGTCAGTACGACGAGCTTTCGGGCGGGCTGCCTAAGTGCAGCCATATCCCCCTCAGCCGCAACGTTGTTACCATCACCTGGGAGGGAGGGCGCAGCGTGATTAAGTCTTAAGGGCAACAGCCAATGACCGGGAAACTGGGTTTTAACACAAAGCTCGCCTTTGGCGTGGGCCAGGCTGCAGAGGGGCTGAAGAACGCCGCCTTTGGAACCTTCCTGATTTTTTACTATGTCCAGGTGCTCGGCATGCCCGGCACGCTGGCCGGACTTGCAGTTGGCATTGCGCTACTCGTTGACGCTTTTACTGATCCGTTGGCAGGTTCACTTTCAGACAACTGGCGGTCGAATTATGGCAGGCGTCATCCTTTCATGTACGCATCCATTCTGCCCCTGACGGTTTCGTTCTACTTTCTGTTTCATCCGATGGTGAGTGGCGATACGGCATTGTTCATCTGGCTGATCGTGTTCACCAACGCGGCGCGCACTTCGATGTCGCTGTACCACGTACCACACATTGCACTCGGCGCCGAGATGAGTGAGGACTATGACGAACGCTCCGCGCTGGTGAGTTTCCGCATGTTCTTTAGTAACGTCGGGGTGCTGTTTACCTATGGTGTGGGAACCTGGGTGTTCTTTACATCAACACTCGAGTTTCCGATTGGGCAACTCAATGCAAAGGCCTATCCGCCATTTGCATTGTTGCTGGCAGTGCTGATGGCGATCAGCATTTTCTGGAGTGCGTGGGGCACCCGCCACCTGATACCCAATCTGCCGAAAGCGTTGCTTAGCTCTCACACCCAGGTCATGAAGATTCTGCTGCAGGTACTCATCGACGTTCGCGATGCCCTGCGTTCGCGATCGTTTCGCTGGCTGTTTCTCGGCGTGCTTATCGTTTTCGTGATGGTCGGTGTAGATGGCGGATTGAATCTTTTTGTGATGACCTATTTCTGGGAATTGCCGACAGACAAATTGGGTCTACTGCTGATCATGTATCCCATCGGCGTGATGGCGGGTGCATTTTTCTGTCCGGTGTTCTTCAGGCATTTTGGTAAGAAAAACGGATTGATTTTCGGCGCTCTTTCCTGGCCATTCTGGCAGACCCTGCCAATTTTTCTGCGACTGCTTGGCTGGTTTCCAGAGAACGCCGACCCCATGCTCTTGCCAATTTTGATGACGATGCGATTTGTGCAGGGGATGTGTACCGTTCAGTCAAATGTCGCCTTTGGTTCCATGGTCGCCGACATCGTGGATGAGCACGAGTATGAAA
>JAPULJ010000711.1 GCA_027295145.1 Alphaproteobacteria bacterium
GTCATCTGGGGCTCGACCACGGCGAGAACCGCGGCGGCGCTAACCGCTGCATCGATGGCGTTTCCACCCGCCCGTAGTATATCGAGCGCTGCCAGGGTAGCGCGGGGATGGGACGTCGCAGCCATGCCGTTCGTCCCATAGGCCGCCGAACGGCCAGGCGTTTCAAAATTTCGCATCGCTACTTAGTCGCGCATTTTTCACGCCAGGGGAAGACCGCTGGGGAGTCCCGGGCGCAGCAGCGGCAGTTTGTCGCTTTGGGTTTGAACGGTGCGATCTAATACCAAATCTCGTTAATACGAACCCATTTCACGGGGACGGATTGGCCCTTCCGGTTAGGCGCGCGGCACAGCGCGATGCGGGGCCATCGGGCCAGCCGCGCAACACGGCCGGAGGGCCAAGCCGCCCCACCGCAGGCCGCCATCCTTTGTCCGCCGGTGTCGTTGCGGGCTGCTTGCGGTACCAGCACCGCGGCGCAACCCGCGCCTATCCGGCGGACAAATTCTTGGTGGTGAAATGGGTCCGTATTAGCGAGACTTGGTATAACGGTCTAATTCTGGGTGGCAACCGAAACGGGGGACATTATGGCGCATTGGGTACGCTTCGAACGCGATGGCGAAACAGGTATCGGCATGCTCGAGGGCGAGACGATCGCGGTCTGCGAAGGCGATTTGTTCGCCAGCGCCGCGGCTACCGGGGCCACAGTCGCCGTTGAGGACGTTATCCTGCAAACACCGTGCGTACCGAGTAAGTTTATCGCGCTGTGGAACAACTCACGCTCCGCAGCCGAAAAGCAGGGGCTCGACCAGCCGGAGTTCCCGCTTTTTTTCATCAAGCCACCGAACACCTATCTGCCGGCCGGCGGCACCATTCGCAAACCGGCGTCCTATGATGGGCGGGTTATCTACGAAGCCGAGCTCGGCATTGTCATCGGCAGCACGTGCAAAGACGCTTCTATGGCCGACGCGGCCGGTGCAATCTTCGGATACACTTGCGTCAACGATGTCACCGCCTTGCAAGTTCTCGATGCCGACCCCAGCTTTCCGCAGTGGGCGCGTGCAAAAGGGTTCGACACTTTCGGCGTCTTCGGGCCTTGTATCGCGACCGGCTCCGATGTTTCCAGCGCTGTTATCCGTGCTGAGCTTAATGGCCGCGAACGGCAGAACTATCCGGTGAGCGATTTATTCATGCAACCTGCGGAGATTGTTAGCCGTCTGTCTCAAGCAATGACCCTATACCCCGGCGACCTGATCGCCTGCGGCACCGGACCCGGCGCTCTGCCGATGAAACCAGGCGCAACCATCGATGTCATCATCGACGGTATCGGCACCTTGTCGAACACCTATGAAACATGACGTGAGATGATCAATCGGCAATAAGGTTAATAATATTTTACTATTTGTTAAGGATTGTTTTACTAATCTGCACATAGCCCTGTATGCGCTGCCGGTTTGCGGCGTCGAGCTTTATTGGCCGGAGCCCACTGACTGCTCGAAAAGGGTGTGTTGACGCTGCGATCAAGGGCAACGGATGATCCTATTGCGTGAATGGCTTGAATATCGCCAACAAAAATGGTTGCGATAAACATGAGCACAGCTCGGCCCAGGGGCGACTTACCCTTCGGTAAACACTGTTCGAGAGCGGCAGAATGTCGGACCTGAGCACCGTTGCAAGTGAAGCAAAAAGTGATCCTTCGCCCAGTCGGAGCGAATTCGACGCTGCATTGGTTGAGCACTTCGCGTCGCGCCAACACATCGGTGCAATCGCAGCAATCGTGGCCGCCTTTGCCGTCACGGTTGTCATATGGAAACACGTCCCGAACGGCATTCTGATCGCCTGGTTGGCGGCACAAACCGTCGTTGCCTTGTATTCTTTGGCTCAAAGGAAACGCTTAAAGCGCATCATCGAACCCGCAATGAATGCGCGCACGCTTAGGGCAGAGGCTATCGCCTGTAAGTCCGTATCCGGCGCGCTGTGGGGAACACTCGCCGTATTTAGTTTTGTCTACTTACCCGAATCGCTGGATTTCTTTGCCGCGATCGCAGTCGCCGCGGTAGCTGTTGGCGGCGTCAGCACCCTGGCGGCGATACCCGCCGCCCTCTACGCCTTCATCCTATTGAGCTTTGGTCCGTTTATCTTGTTTTGGCTCTCAGGCGGCCACCCGGCGTCGGTGACGCTCGGCCTCCTGGCGATTTTGCTGCTCGCCGTGATTATGAATTCCGCCCGCACCGCACACGGTCAAATAGTGTCGGTCCTGAAGGCCGAATTCGACCTTCTGCAGTTATCCGACGAATTAAACACAGCCCGTGACACATGGTCGGAGCTCACAGATTCGACCGAGGCCTACGCCGTGTTCGATCAGCAGGAAAGACTGCTTTCATGGAACGAGCGATACGCAGAACTGATGAAAATTCCCCAAGACCTGCTTCGCCGCGGCACGCCGCGGGAGGAATTGATCAAGCGCGCCCTGCAAGCGGTCGACGTTGCAAGCGGCAAGCTTTCGATTGAGCAGTGGCTGCAACATCGTACGAACTCCAAAAGAACCGAGCAGGTCGAAACACAATTATCGGAGTTCGAAGGCGGCGTGTGGATTCAGCGTCGCCAGCGCTACAGCAAAAACGGCAACCTGGTTGTTTCGCACGTCGATCTGACCGAGCTTGTGACGATGGAACGGGCCCTCGGGGAGAGTGAGAACCGCTACCGGCTGATCACCGAAAATTCACCAGATCCGATATTCGTTCGGGTTGAAGACGAAATTGTCTTTGTAAATCCGGCCGCTGTGAAAATGCTTCGGGCCGAGAGCGAGACAGACCTGCTGGGACTGTCACTGCTATCGCTCTTCCATCCGGGCGACCACAACGTGATTCACAAAAACAAGACCACAATGGCCCAACGCCCCGGCGAGTCCTTGCCGTTAACCCGCGTGCGCATACGGCGTCTTGACGGCACCTATGTCATGACCGAGGGTTCGGCGGCTAACCATAGCTGGCGGGATCAGCCGGCTGTGTTGATCACCCGACGTGACATTACCACCCAAATAGAGGCCGAAGAGCGCCTGCGCGAAAGCGAAAGTCGTTACCGGCGGATCACGGAGCTTTCGCCAAACGCAATCTTGATCCGCGTCGAGGATCAAATTGTATACGCCAATCCGGCCGCGGTGAAGATGTTTGGCGCCGATAGCGAGGCGGATTTGCTTTATGAATCGATGATGTCTTTCGTTCACCCCGATGACGTGCACTTGGTGTTGAACAATCGGGCCCAAATGAGCGAGGACATGCAGAGCGCAACGCCGGTAATCGAGGTGCGCCGACGGCGATTAGACGGATCTTATTTCCGTTGTGAGGGCTCCGGCGCCCCGTTTGTCTGGCAGGGACAACCGGCGGTCATGGTCATGTGGCGCGATATCACAGCGGAAAAAGAGGCCGACCGACGCTTGCGTGAAAACGAGGAACAACTTCGCGCGATTGTCGAAAATATGCCAGGAAGCCTAATTTTGAAGGATATGGACCTACGTATCCGTCTGGCATCTGGCCAAAACTACGGTGAATGGGCCGGGATGGGCAGCACCGATGTACTGGGTAAAAAGGCCTCGGATGTGGTTTCCAAGGAACTCGCTGCCGATTTGGAGCGGCACGACCGCGAGGTTCTAGAATCGGGTAAAGTGGTGGATGTTGAGATAAATACCATCACAGCCGACGGCCAAAATCGCACGTTCATGTCGACCCGTTTCCCGGTGCGTGACGATTCCGGCGCTCCAATTGGCGTCGGCATCATCAATCAGGATGTAACGAGACAGCGCAAGACCGAAGCGCAACTTCAGCAAGCCCAGAAAATGGAGGTCGTCGGCCAGCTCACCGGTGGTATCGCTCATGATTTCAACAATCTGCTGACCGTTATTCTGGGCAACGCGGAATTGCTGTCGGAGTATGTCCAGGGTGAACCGGACGCCGAACGGCTGCTGCAAACTGCTCTCAAAAGTGCCCAGCGCGGTGCCGATCTGACCCAAAGATTGCTGGCATTTTCGCGCCAGCAAGACCTCAACCCGGAACCCGTCGATATAAACATCCGGATAGTCGATATGGTGCCGTTGCTACAGCGCACCATGCCGGCAACAATATCTTTGCAAACCGAGATTGCGGACAATCTTCCTTTTGTGCACATCGACCCGACACATCTTGAATCGGCAATCATGAATTTGGTGGTCAATGCGCGAGACGCCGTTTCAAACGAAGGGAAAATTGTACTGGCGACAAGCGTTGTCCAAGCGCACGAAGTTCCCGACTTTCAACACTCCGATCACAATGCAGAAAAGTATGTTCTGGTCACGGTGACGGACACCGGCGCCGGAATGGCAGAGGACGTCCGTGATCATGCGTTCGAACCCTTCTTCACCACCAAACCGGTCGGCACCGGCAGTGGTCTGGGTTTGAGTATGGTTTACGGTTTTGTGTCGCAGTCGGGCGGCCACGTCGCAATCGACAGCGTGCAAGGCAGAGGTACTTCGGTAAAACTATACCTGCCGATCACCGAACGCGCCGCAATAGTCAAACCGGCGCCACAGCCAGAAAAAGCTCCGATCGACGGTGGCAATGAAACAATTCTCGTCGTCGAAGACGATGAGGATGTTCGCGCGCTGGTCGTTGGTTCGCTCACCAAGTTGGGTTATCAGGTTGTATCCGCCGGCAATGGACCCGAGGCCGTGGCGGCGGTCGCCGAGCTCGATACCGTTGATATGTTACTAACGGACGTGGTGTTACCCGGCGGAATGCAGGGACCGGAAATCGCTCGAGAGGTATCGAAGCAGCATCGAGACGTACGGGTGCTTCTGATGTCTGGATACACGCGAGGTATCGATACGGCGGCCGGCGAACTCGATGAAACCTACGATCTCATTCAAAAACCGTTCACACGGGCGGAGCTTGGCGCCCGCGTGCGCCAGGTGATCGATATCGCGGATCAGACCCCAACGACGGTTGCACAGGCATAATTCTACCGAGAGCAAACGCCTATGCGTTCTTTGCCCTCTACTTGCCTAGCACCCCAGGATATTATTTTCCGGTGACAAGGCGGCGCGCAGTTGGTTGGGCGTCATCGGCTTGTTCAAAACAGTGCCCAGGTCCTCCACGACGCGCTAGCGCACTAATTTATGACGAACAATGGGAGTGTGGAATATTCCGCACACCTCTACAGAGCTTTGCCCGCATTCCCCGAGCGTCGGCGCGACCTCTCGTGCAATAAAATATAGAATCCGCTGCCGACCACTAGCGGCGTTCCCGCCAGAACCCAAATGCTCGGCAGTTCGCCCCACAGCAGAAACCCTAAAAGCACCGCCCAGATCAGATTTGCATAACGGTAGGGCGACACCACGCTGGCCTCGGCGTAGCGGTAGCCTTCGATTATGAGA
>JAPULJ010000712.1 GCA_027295145.1 Alphaproteobacteria bacterium
AGCAGCTTCGTGGTCAGCATACTGAGGTGGACAAGATGGGGCCGCCCGTTCTTCGTACGCTCACCTGCTATCGTCCAATTGCCGGTATCAAGGTCGATTTCCGGCCACGTCATTTGCGCAACCTCGCATCGCCTCTGCCCAGTCAGTAGCAGAAGCTTGGTGAACGGTCCAAATGGGTGGCCGATCTCGCCGCAAGCCTTGAGCAGTGCCCGGAGTTCACCATCGTTCAAGACGCGGTCACGGCTGATTTCGCGATGCGGGGGGCGGATGCCGCTTGCTGGATTGGCTTCTATGTAACCCCGCTCGATGGCCCACCTATACAAGCGGTTCAGATAAGCGAGCAGCCGATTGGCTACAATCGGGGCACCGCGATCAACAACACCATCGAGTAGTCTGATAATGTCGCTGCGCACGACGTGATCGAGCCGCAGATTTCTGAAGGCGGGCAGGGCGTCCCGGCGCATGGCGGCCTCAGCCTGATCTCGGCTCCTGTTCTTGGATTGATCCCTATCGAGCCACTCTTCGACCGCTGCGGCAAACGTCAGCGCCTGATTGGCGGCGGTGTGGACCCCATTGCTCATGGCTTCGAGGGTCTCTGCCGCCTGTCTTCGGGCATTCGACAGGCCGACATCAGGATAGCGGCCAATAGTCCGCCGGATCATACGCCCATTGACCCGACGCATCACGAACCAAGATTTCGTGCCTGCCGGTGACACTCGGACACCAAGACCACGGATTGCCACGTCGTACACATCGTAGCGGTCGGCACGGGGCTTCAGCTTCTCGACCGTTAGTGCGGAGAGGGCCTTCTCGGTGAGTTTGGGCATGGTAGCTTGCTCATGGGTTACAAAACGGGTTACAAAACCCATGAATTCACTTAGCGTCTCCTGACAGCTTGTGCAACCTTGTTTAAGCTAATGAATTATAGCAACGCAAGAATTTTTCATAAAATGGATCACCTTGACGCCCTATGGCGTTATGCAGCACCTGAATGGCATTCAAGAGGTCAGCGGTTCGATCCCGCTTGGCTCCACCAGAACACAACCGGAAGCTGTTGAAATAAAACGGCTTCCGGGGATGTGGCGAAGACATTCCTCTCGAAATCCTCTGCTCACAGCATTGAAACACCGCTTCGGGAGTCCGATTCGCGGGAATCATCCCCAGAACGTCCAGGCGCCATTGCGAAGGAACAACACAGGCGGAATCATGGAATGTTCTGGCCTCATGAAACCCGGCGGCGAAACCAGCCCGCCGCCAGGCCGGATAATCGCTGGTCTGGCGCCACACGGCGCGATTGGCTAATGTGTCGCCATGTCTTTCCTCCTGCGCCATATCGCTCGCTACGCGGTACAAAAACTAACCTCCGATCCCCAGGCAAGGGAACAGGCGGCCAAGGCTGCGCGCGTTGTCGTCGGCAAGGCCAAGCAGATCACCCGCGGGGAAGACAAGGCCCGGGCTGCCGGGCGGGCCGTCCGCCGCGTCCTGAACAAGTTGCAGGGCGATCGTTAGGATTCCGAATCGGTCGCATGTACGCGCGTGCTGACAGCACGAATTTTTTCTCACCGCGACAAGCCGCACCCCTGGTGGACGTGCGAGTGCTGAGAACCTAATCTGTACGATCGCTATCAGGCGCGAGGACGATCCCGTGAATGAAACGGACAAGACCATGGAATTCACCACAGCCAATCTGGCTGCATGGGAGGAAGCAGCGCCAATCCATGGCAGGCAAAATCAGGCGCAATTGATGGAAGCGTTTCGCAAGCCCGGATTTTCCTGCCTTGACGAGGTCGAGACGAGACGACTGGAAGCTTTGGGCGTCGCGGGGAAGGACGTGGCCCAGATTTGCTGCAACAATGGCCGCGAACTTCTGTCGGTCAAGGGCATGGGCGCGGCGCGGTGTGTGGGGTTCGATGGTGCGCAGGGTTTTGTGAATCAGGGCCGGGAACTGGCGGAAGCTGCGGGGTTGAGCGTCGAGTTCGTATGTACTGACGTCTACGACATTGATGAAGGTTACAGACTCAGTTTTGATCTGGCGACAATAACAATTGGGGTCTTGAGTTGGATGCCCGACCTGGAGCGCTTTTTTTCGGTCGTTGGCGACCTGATCAAACCAGAAGGCGCTTTGTTCATTTACGAACAGCATCCCATCGTTGAAATGATCGAACCGGCCGACGCGGACGCGCCGATTGTCTGGGAACTGCCATACTTCAACAAGGAGCCGTGTGTGGAGACCGATGGTCTCGACTACTACAGTGGCGAAAAATATGACGCGAAGCCGGTGACATCATTTCCGCACACCATGGCAGACGCCATCATGGCGGGGATCAATAACGGCCTCGCGGTTGAGCATTTCGAAGAGCTCCCGCACCACATATCCAATTCCCGGTGGAATGTGGAGAATTCGGGGATCGGTTTGCCAATGTGCTATACGCTGGTGCTGCGAAAAAGGCCGTGACCACAGGTTCAAATCCATGAAAACGATACTTGGTAAAGATGCGGCCATGAAACGGCGACGCTTGCCCCGGAGTGATCGACGATGACTGGTCCAGCCCGCTTCATCGAGGCGCTGCGAAATTGTCTGGCGGCACATGTCGGTCAGGAAGGCGCTTTAGGCCCCTTCATCGAGGCCTTGCGGGATGTCGCTCCGCGATTGTCGGGTCGTGCCGAGGATGACCTGAAGCACCCCCTGTTGTCGCAATTGGATGGCGCGCTGGATGCAGCCCTTGGTCCGCCTGACCTGGTTGAATCGGTCGCGGCGCTCGCATCCGCTGGCGGCTGGTATCAAGTCTATACCGGGGGCGGGATCAACGCCGAGATGGCCGATTTTATGCTGGCGAAACAAATTGTTGGGCCGAAGGGAATAATTGCCAGCACCTCCATGCGCGCGGGGATCTTTTTGTTGGCACCGCATTTTGAGTATCGAATGCATGATCATGCGGCACTGAAGATCTACTACGTCCATTCTGGCGCCGTCGACATCCAGAACGGCACCGATTCAGCGCCGCGCTGCCTGCGCCCTGGTCAGTATTCAATAACCCCGTCTGGCGTGCCGCATGCCCTGCAAACCGGCGCCGCGCCGGTGCTGCTGCTCTTCGTCTGGATCGGGAACGTGACAGCGCCGATTTGGTGGTGGGTTCAGGGCGACGACGGTGTTTGGACCCAGACCCTCGCCAAGAAACCCTAGAGCGCGATCCATGATCTCCGATTCATGGATCGCGCTCTATCCCATTGATTGTCGCAATTTCCGAGTCGGAAAATGAATTCATTTTCCTCGAAATTGCTCTAGCCGATCAATCTCCTGATCTCGTCCTTCAACTCCTGCCTGGAAAACGGCTTGACGACGTAGCCAACACCCTCCGGCAGATTCATCTTGCCGGACTGGGCGGTTTTCTTGTCGCCTAATGCGGTCACGAAAATCACCGGGATCTCGTGCCGTTCGCGGATCTTCACGGCGGCCTGCCGGCCATCCATCTTGCCCGGCAGCATGATGTCCATCAACACCAGGTCCGGCCGGTCCCGTCCGGCCTGATCGACCGCGCTCTCGCCGGTCAAGGCGATGCCGGTCACTTCATAGCCGAGATCGCGGACGATCTCGACCTCGTCCAGGGCGATGATTCCCTGATCCTCGACGATCAGGACGCGCTTCATGGTCATGAGGGGTTCTCCGGAAAACTGATGTCGACATGGGTGCCGCCGGAGCCGTCAACCTTGGCCTCGCCGCCCAATTGCATGGCCAGCGCATGGATCAGTCTGATGCCCAGGGTATTCGTGCTCCGGGGGTCCAACGCACCTGGGAACCCCTTTCCGTCGTCGGAAATGCGAAAATTTAATTCTTGCTCGCCGCGCCGGCGCAGGGAGACCTCGATATTGCCCGGCCGGCCATCGGCGAAGGCGTGTTTCAGCGAGTTGGAAATCGCCTCGCAGACGATCTGGCCGCAGGCGCTGGCGTCATCGACGCCGAAAGCGATGTCATCGACGACGAGACGCCACGAGATGTCCTGCCCGGCGGCCCCGCCGCTTGCCAGCGTGTCTTCGACGACGGTGTTCAGGTAGTCCCGGGCATCGATGGAATTCAGATTATC
>JAPULJ010000713.1 GCA_027295145.1 Alphaproteobacteria bacterium
GCGGGCGGTTTGCACACGGATCTCGAGGTTAAATTTCCGATCCTGGACTCGGCAGGTGCAATTGTCGGAGTCGGTGCGATAGCGACCGATATCACCGAGCGAAAGCGTGCTGAGGAGTCGCTTGCCGCAGCGACGCGCGAACTACGTGCGAGCGAACAGAAATTCAGAACGCTCGTTTCGAACCTTCCTTGCGCCATCTATCGAAGCGTCTTCGACGGCGAGTGGGAGGATGTGTTCATGAGCGAAGCGATGGAGGAAATCACCGGTTATCCTGCGACCGATTTCATCGCCAACCGGGTCCGGTCGTTCATGAGCATCGTCCACCCGGACGACCGCGCGATGCACGATGAGAATGTGGAAGCGGCGCTAACCGAAGGAAGGCCCTTCGAGCTCGAGTACCGCGTCATCCACGCAGACGGCAGCATCCGCTGGATATATGACAAAGGCCGATGGGTGTTCGGAGACGATGGAGAACCTAGCTGTTTCGATGGGGCCATCTTCGACATCACCGACCGCAAGACGGCCGAGCAGCAGATCGAGCACCTCGCATACCATGACAAACTGACGGACCTTCCGAACCGAGCCTTGTTCATCGACCGCCTGAGACAGGCCGCGGCCCATGCAACCCGCCATAATCAGCTTTTGGCACTCCACTTGTTGGACCTCGACAATTTCAAGGAAGTAAATGACACGCTCGGGCACCACGTGGGAGACGAACTGCTGAAAGGCGTGGGGCAGCGACTGAGTACGATGCTTCGCTCTACTGACACGGTCGCGCATCTCGGAGGCGACGAATTCGCCGTCGTCCAAACCGAATTGAAGGATGCAACCGAATCGACTGTTGTCGCAGAGAGAGCCATGAACGCCCTGACCGACCCCTTCGAGATCGATGGGAGTCGCATCCACACAGCGGCCACCCTGGGTGTCGCCATTTTTCCGAACGACGGCTCGGATGCACAGGAGCTCCTAAAAAAGGCGGATCTCGCGCTTTACGCCGGCAAGGCGAAGGGGCGCAACACGTACCAGTTCTTCGATCAAGAGATGAGCGTCAAGCTGCAAACTCGCAAAAAGATTGAAGCAGATCTCCGCGACGCGCTCGCGCGAGGAACCGACTTCGTGCTTCACTATCAACCTCTCGTGTCACTGGAGACAGGCGGCATCATCGGTGTCGAGGCCTTGATCCGCTGGCTTCATCCTGGGCAGGGTACAATCTCCCCGATTGATTTCATTCCCGTCGCGGAGACTACAGGGCTGATTCATTCCTTGGGCGCCTGGGTACTACGAACCGCGTGCAATCAAGCCGGCGAATGGCATAGGGCCGGGTGGCCCGTGTCAGTGGCGATCAATGCTTCGGCAGTGCAAATCCACGGCGGGGACTTCGTCTCACTAGTGAAGCAGGCACTAGAGTCTGCGCAGATCGAGCCACGGTTCCTCGAGGTCGAAATCACCGAGACGGTGTATCTCCGTACCCGCGATCGCGTGGTCGGCGACACGTTACGGCATCTTCACGAACTGGGAGTTACGCTGGCCGTCGACGACTTCGGGACCGGGTACGGCTCGTTGACCTATCTTCGGGGATTTCCCATTTCGAAAGTGAAGATCGATCGCAGTTTCGTCCAGGGCATTGGCAAAATCCCTGACGACGAAGCGATCGTTCGCGCGGTCGTCGGGCTAGGGCGAGGCTTGAACGTACGAACTGTCGCTGAGGGTGTCGAAACCGAGGAGCAGCTTGATTTCCTTAAGGCTGAAGAGTGCGACGAAGCCCAAGGCTACTACTGGAGTTGGCCTGTTGAGCCCGAGGAACTGACCCGGCTGCTCAAAGCGCAGGCTTAGTGGGGGATACCGCGATGTCGGCAATCGAGATCGTCATCGTCGGCGTGTTCGCGACGACCGTCATGGATCTCTATCAGCAGTTGATCCGCATGATCTCGAAGCTGGCGCGGCCCAACTGGGCGCTGGTCGGGCGCTGGCTCGCGCTGATGCCGCGCGGCCGCTTCCTGCACGACACGATCGCCGACGCGCCCGCGGTCAACGGCGAGGACGGCATCGGCTGGCTGTTCCACTATTTCGTCGGCATCGTCTTCGCCGGCGTCTACCTGATGATCGTCCACGGGCCGATGGCGAGCGAGCCCAGCCTGGTCTCCGGGCTGGTCTTCGGCCTGGTCGCCCTGGTGTTCCCCTGGCTCGTCATGCAGCCCGCGCTCGGCTTCGGGGTGTGCGCCCTCAAGATGCCCAACGGCGGTACGGTCCGCACCCAGAACTTAACCTCGCACTTGGTCTTCGGCGCGGCGCTCTATTTCGGCGCGGTGGTGGCGCAGGGTCTGCTGAAGACCCAATAGCCGACATTTCCCAAATACCCCCCAGATTCAGGGAAATCGTACCACAGTTCCACCGCCAAGGAACTGCATCCCTTCCCGTATCCGCCGCTCAGACGAATCTGCGGTAAAGGTTGACCGTGCAAACGTACGGATCGATGCGCGATGCGAACTGGGTCAGCCGGCCCTCGATAAGAAGCGAAGCTGGGCTCGACATTGAGGCCCGCCAGAACCGCTGCGTCGAGGGCGTCCTGGAACTCGGCGAGGGCGCGCTGCATACGATCGGCGATCTCGCGGTCGCCCGGGTGTCCAGCGGCGTTCGCCGGCCTATCTTGGTAGTCGAGAGCTAGCGGTTCGGCAGTCATTTTCGGCGTCTCCTGACAAGCGGGGCGTCGAATTTTCGTATGGCCCGGCGTCGGGGCGAGGTAGCTCGATCCCCGCTCAACTCAATTTGGCAACAGCTTGGACCAGCTTGCGAATTTGGTCCCGAAAGTTGGGATCGGAAATGGCATAGTAGGCCCGCACCAGTTCGAGCGTCTCGCGCTTGGTCAGCGTCTCATCCTGCCTAGGCGCATTCTTGCCGGCATCTATCCCGCCAAAAAAATAACCCACCGGCACATCGAACAGCTGAGCCAGCTCGTACAGCCGACTCGCGCTGATGCGGTTGTGGCCGCTCTCATATTTTTGCAATTGCTGGAATGACAGGCCCAGCTTTTCGGCTACTGCCGTCTGGCTCAGGCCCTCCAATGTGCGGCATTCCCGTGCCCTGCGTCCTACGAGCACGTCGATCGGATGTGGGCCGTCTTTCGCAACGGTGCGGCGCGCCATGGTAATTCTCCTCGGATACAACCATGCCCTTTAATGTCATGCTCGATTGCGTTGGGTGCGTAATGTACCGCCCCAGTGTCGTTGAAATTTGTCAGGCAGGACGAATTTTGTGTCGGTTTGTAACGCGTCGTACGGACGGCCAAGGTGTTGACCGTCTCGGGCTTCACGATCACCAGCGTGGCTCACCAGGCTGGCCAAAATCGAGAAAGCAACACCCAACCGAGATTCCCCGGATGACCACTTGCGGTCAGCGGTAGCGCAGCAAATAGGGCGGTCGAAGGCGAATCCGGTGCCGATCCGGCAGTCTGCATAGCGATCTCCCCTCTACGTCGAGCCGGTTTGACGATCGAAAGCCCAGCCAGCGACCTATTCGCGCACTGAGGGCGTACCTCAGCCCGAACAGCACACACGTGAGGCTATAGCCGAACTGCACCTTCGCGCGCCCACGCGTCGTCCAGGCCGCCACGGGGTCGGTGTACGTGGACGTATGTAGCTCCGTTCAAATGTGGTCGATGCCGACGACCACCCTATGGCACGCCGAATCCGGGAATGGGGCTGTCCACACCATCGGGTCAGCTTCGTTGAGCCGGGCGCACAATGCGTTACAAAGCGACACAAACTTCGACCTTGGAGACA
>JAPULJ010000714.1 GCA_027295145.1 Alphaproteobacteria bacterium
GATCCGACCGAAGCCGATATTCGGAGCTTCAGTCGTGTAGGGCCAGTTATCACCTACTTTCGGCATTCGGCCCTAATTGGTTCGCCTTCCACAGCCGCATGGAATTTCGCGGAAAGCGCGCATCGAGCCCTGATGGTGTAGGGCCGTTCTTGACCCTGAGCGGGCATTCGCCCTCGATCAGCCGACGGTCTCGGCAATTTCTTCTAGGATCGCGCCCTGAAGACAGGCACCACGAAAGTTAGGGCGCTCGATCTTGCACCGCGTCAGGTTGGCGCGTTGCAAGTTGGCTTTATAGAATTCCGTGCCATCGATTATTGCGCCTGTTAGATCGGAGTCTACCAAGACGCTTTCAGTCAAATCGGCCTGCGTCAGATTGGTCGCGCAAACGTCAACGGTGGATTTGCCGGCCTTGTCCCGGACCATCAACTCGCCGAGATTTGCCTTGCGCAGATTGGCACGCCTGAGACATGCGCCCTCCAGGTTAGCGCCCCGCAGGTCGGTCCGTACAAGGTCCGCGCCCTCCAGGTTCGCCCCGGCTAAATTGCATGTCGCCAGCATGCAGCCCTGCAGCTTTGAGTTCCTGAGATTCGTTGCTGACAGGTCCGCCGCACTGAAATCGGTGGCCGAAAGGTCAAGCTCTTGAAGGTTGGCGCCCGCGAGAACAGCCCTTTCCCCCTTGCGACCACCCGAATCGAGCCAAATCCGATGCCAGTCGAGGATCGCTGCAAGTTCGGCGTCCGGGGGCGCCGTTGGTGGATCCTGCCGGACATTCGCCAGATTTGTTCCGTCCAGGGACACACCCTCTAGTTTGGTGCCGCGTAGGTCCGCCCCGGCCAGCGATGCGCCTCTGAGTTTGGCACCGCTGAGATCGGCCCCCGCAAGATTGGCACCCGCAAGCCTGGCGTTGCTAAGGTTGGCCTGGCGGAGATCCGTGTCGGTGAAGTCCACCTCGGTCATGATTGCGCCAGACATCGTCGCGTGGACCAGATTGGCCTGCGACATGTCCGCGCGATTGAAGCTTGGGTCGGCGAATCTACCGTCGTTCCTCACGGCACCCCAGAACCTCGAGTTCAATCCATCACGACCACTGGTATCGTAACGACCTGGCCTCAGATCGGCATTGTCGAAATTGGCACCGCCAAGCCCTGCGCCACGAAAATTGGCGCCCCGCAAGTCGGCCCTCCGGAAATCCGCCCTCTCGCAGTTCGCGTTCTCGAAATTTGTGCCGAACAGATCTGCGGCGTACAGTTTCGTTCCTTTGAGCTTGCTGCCGCTAAAATTTGCGCCTGGCGCACCCAATTCCCGCAGATCTAGGCCCGACAGGTCCAACCCCGAGACATTCGCGGAAGTCAGATTACCACGCCGACCGCCTATCCGGCCGTTCGCGAACAGCAGGTGAGAAGCGAGAATATCCTTTAAATCGTCGGGCCGCATGAGTACCCCGGTCATACGATGTGCTCCTTGACGATATTCTCCACGTCGCCCGGTCCATGGTCACCACGCTTGGCCGGAAACCGTACCTGTCCCTCGAAAGCGGTTGCGATCCGCCCCGGCTCGCCCGAGATGTCGCGCAGCCCGAGGAATTTTCTGTTGGCGAATTAGAGGTGCAGCTCCGCGTCGAAGATGGTGATCCCTGGCTCAAGATAGTTCAAGGTCTCCCGAAGCATGCGGGTTGCGTCACTGCCCCCTTGTTCGCAGAAGTCACAATCGGGCCGCGGCTGTTGCACAAGCATTGTGGCGACCTCGGCCTGCTCACCAGGAACTGGATGTAAAGCAAATTCAGAACAAGGACCATAACGTTCGGAAACTAACATTTTATGATTTTTGGGTACTTATATTTAATTAGGACAATTGTTAGTTTTTCAGAGGGGCCGTGATCGGCGAGAATTCCAGATATGGCGGCGCCGTAAGACTTCAAGGTAAGTCAATAATAATAGAGAATTCAAATTGATTTTTTTTCAGCATGCGATTTGGCTCGACATCGCACGTCAAGCCGGCAAGCCGGCTTTGCGCAGACCGTCGACGAACAGTTCCCAGTCATCCGGGTTCCGGTAAGGCACCACTTTCGCCCGCCGTTCAATCGAGAAATCGGGATTGATCTCGCGGAGCCCGGCCCATGCGTCCCGAGCCTTGGCGGTGAACCCGAGGTGACCATAGCACGCCGCGAGCAGCGCCCTCGAGATGTCGGTATCGGGCTGTTGCCGGATCCGCCGCTTCAGGAGTCTGACCGCCTCGTTATAGCCGTGATCAATGAAGTGGGCATGCGCTAGGAAGTGCAGCCAGAGTGTCGGGTAACGGGGCTCAAGCTGCATGGCTTTTTCGAGGCTCTCGATCGCTTCGGCCGGTCGCGAGGCGTAGATCAAGATGCCGCCTCGGGTCGCATGGGCGTCGGCGTAGCCCGGCCCGAGGACGACCGCCTTATCGGCTTCGGCGACTGCTTGGTCCAACTCCTTACGCCACAAGTGAGCGCGGGCAACCACGCCACGGGGAAACGCGCTGCCTTGATGCGTCGCTCGACCTTGCGGCGCTCACAGTCGATCAGCTCGAACTCGGTTAAGAAAATGTTAATGTTTTTCATTCATTTAATGAATCAATATCGTGTATTGCAACTGCTGTCTCGATCGATGTACTTCAGAAAGAAGTAGAAAGGGATTGGAGCAGGTTCACGATGACCAACCCCGCAAAAGCCACCCGGCCGAAGTCGACTCACATCGAATCGCTGAAGCGCGAGCGCGACCGGTTCGTCGCCCTCGCATTCTGCGCCGCCGACGTTCTCATCGAGGCGGACGCCGACTGCA
This sequence comes from Alphaproteobacteria bacterium, assembly GCA_027295145.1. GTDB lineage: Bacteria > Pseudomonadota > Alphaproteobacteria > JAPULJ01 > JAPULJ01 > JAPULJ01. The sequence continues at coordinate 2,799 of JAPULJ010000714.1, forward strand.
AGGTGACTTTTGCCGCCGGCGCCACGGTCGCCATGACCGGCTACTCCAGCGATCAGTTTATCGGCGATTCGTTGTTGCAAATCATCGCGCCCGATGATCGGCCGATCCTAGGTGAGCTCATCCGCGGCATGGCGGTGGGCAAGCGCCTGCAGCCGGTCCCGATCCAGCTGATCGGCCCCAAGGGGCTGACGCTG
>JAPULJ010000715.1 GCA_027295145.1 Alphaproteobacteria bacterium
TAGAGAATGCGATTGATCCTCCGCTTGATTGCAATGCTGATATTCGTGATCGTCGCCCTCGCTGTCGGGACGGTGATTTTTATCTCGACGACTGACTTCACTCAATACGCGCGCGATATTGAGAAACAGCTGGAGGCGGCAACCGGGCGCGAGATCAAGATCACCGGCAAGATCGACGTACGCCTGCTTAGATTTCCACCGTCCTTATCTGTTCAGTCGGTGAGCATCTCGAATGCGTCGTGGGGTTCCAGGCCACATATGGCGACTGTCCGGCGGGTCTACCTGCGTATGAGGATTTTGCCTCTCTTGTCGCGGAAGATCCATATCCGTGAGATCGAGTTGATCGAGCCGGACATCTTGCTAGAGATCGACTCTCGCGGCCGCAGCAACTGGGCATTCGACAGCGAGCGCGGGAGAAGCTACTCCCCACCGGATATTTGGGTCGGTGCACTGAACATTGTGGGTGGTCGCATCACATACCGACCGGCCGGCGTGGCTAAGGGGCATCAGCTCGAGATCATCCGTTTGAGAGCGGATACCCCCTCGATTAATGGCGCACTCAACGTGTCGGCGGCGGGCAAACTCGGGGGTAAGAATTTCATCTTGCGTGGACAGCTTGATACGCTCGGTGCCGCAGTTAAAGGACAGCCGGTCAAAGTTTCGTTCGAGGCTAGTGTAGGCGCCTCCGATTTAGCGGGCCAGCTGACCCTGAACCAAGGCAAGTCGGTGACGGTCACCGGCCACCTGATTTCCAGCCGCCTCACGATCGGGGGCGGCACGACGACAACTACGTCCGGTGCGTTCGATACGGCCACGTTGCCGGTCGAGTCGCTGCGTGCAATCGCGGCCGACCTTACAGTCGCCATAGGATCGCTGTCCGTCTCGGGAATAATATTCAAGGACGTCTCCGCCCATCTGCGCGCCGGTCAGGGCAAACTAGCGATCGACACTGTCAAGGCAACCTTCGTTGGCGGTCGGCTGGAAGGATCGCTGACCATCGATGCCGAACAGAGCCCGGCCCAGCTCGGGCTGGATCTTATCCTGAAGAGTGGCCGCTTTGCCTCACTGCTCTATCGACGGCCGCCGCCAGGTGCGCCCAGCGGACGCATCGATGTCAAAATCAAAGCCATGGCAAAGGGTGCAACGGTGGCTGCAATGACCAAATCGATAAACGGCAGGGCCACAGCGATAATCACCGGCCTGGGCATAGGACACGCGCAGGGGCCCGGCACACGTTTGGTGCGAGTTGCCCATATTGCCGCGGAAGCCGAACTCCCTGCTCTCATGCGCGGCAACATAAGGCTGAAGTATGTCCGCGCGAAAGGCGTTGAGGTGGCGTTGGTCAAGGATGCTCGGGGAAGAAGAAACTGGGCTCAACGGGCAGCCGACGATACGAGCCTCATAGAGATATTGCGTCTCGCGCGGCGATGGGAGGTTGCGGGACGAGTGACCTATCGCGATTTGGGCACCGGCATCACCCACATTGCACGGATCGGACACTTGAACTTGATGGCCACCGGGAGTAGCGCAGTGTGGCGCATCAACGCCAGCGGTGCATTCGACCTTCTACCGGTCCGGATTTCCTGCCGATTGTGCATGCTGGGTCCAATGTTGCGTGGCCGACCGGGACGGGCCGTCTTCACAGCAGCACTTGGTGAAAATCAGCTTTCCGGTGATCTCACGCTCCACTTCACGGATCGGCCCCGCATGACAGGTAGGGTGTGGTCGCGTCTTCTTGCAATCGGTACGCCTGGAGTAAAAGGAAAGCCGACAGCGAGAAAGGCCCAACACCGGATATTTGGAACGAAACCATTACCACTCGCCTTGTTGCATGCGCTTCAAGGTCAGGTCCGATACGACGTAAATTTGTTGCGGTTAAACCGACTCACGATCAACCAGGCACGCGGCACAATCCGGATAGATGACGGCCGTGCGAGCGTCCTATCGATGCGGGGTGTGCTCTCGGGCGGCGATCTAACCTTAAACCTCACCGCCGATCCGATGCCGAAACGACCGCGGTTCAAACTCATTGCAGAACTTCTCCGCGCTAAAGTCAAAGTCATCGTAGGCAGCAAGGGACCACCCGGCCTGCTCGACGCTCGTGTAAATCTATCCGGGGCCGGTGGCTCGATGCGCGAGATCGCCTCGAGCCTTACTGGGAGCATCAAAATATTTGTGCACGGGAGAAAACTAGCGCCCAAAAGCGGGCTGATCGCGAACGCTGGATTCGGTTTTCTGGGCACGTTGGCGAGTGCAGGGTCAATGCGCGGCGGCGATCTTAACTGCATCGCCGCGCACATCCGGTTCAAGGAGGGGCAGGGATACTCCGATCGCATAACTATCGATACCGCGAGCATAACTTTCGTCGGCCAAGGGCGCGTGGACCTAATCAAGGAGACCGTCGATTTCGTAATCGTCCCGCGTAACAAGATTGCCTTGGTACGAAACGTTGCATTCTTCGCGATTCGGTTGCGCGGCCCGATCAACAATCCCTCTCAGAGTTTGGACCTAGGCCAGGCAGCGATCATCACTTCCAAGCAGTTAATCCGCGCTGGGCTCCTGCCCGCCCGCATCGTGGGCTGGCTAACTGGCGCGGTGAAGGAACCTTGGGAGCGATTCAATCCATGTCCAAAGCTTGCTGAGAAGGGAGGGACCGTCGCCACGGGCAAGCACAAATCGCAGCCAATTCAGTCCACAGGGCAGAAGCGCCGCGGATTATTCCCTAAGCTACCGCACCTGCTAGGCGTGGATTGAGTCCGTCACCACCGGACCGCAGGCTGCGTTTGCAAGGCCGATTGCATTTGGCTTGAAGTAGATCGATCGGCGAATCGCCTGTTCTGGATCCTCTTGTCCCGCTTTCGGCGGGCCTGGCATAAAGTATTGATGATCGCAAGATATAGAATGCTTGCGTGCCACCGGGCCCCCAATCACCGCGATGCTCTATTGTTACTTTGCTTGTTTATTCCAGCTTCGATCGGGATTGAAGCTTCGTATACTCGCAGCTTGGGTCTTGGTATCCGGTCCTAGATCTTTTTCGTAGATAATCCCGTCATGGTTGATAATGAATGTCACGATACCTGACGCTCGATATTTTGCTGGATAGGCAAGAACTGCAAAACCGCCGATCATGCGACCTTTCACCACATACTTGATTGCGCCGTCAGGGGCATTGCCGCCTTGCGAGAATAGTATGCGATAGTAGTACCCGTGGTAAGGAATAGGTTCTCTGCTCTTTCGCGAGAGATCATATCCCTCGATTCCCGCGCCCACGGCGAGTGGACCGAGCGGACTTTGTTCTTCACCGCTCTTGGTGGGCCAGTAGAGACCATCGCGTTTGTTTGGGTTGCTGCGGAACCTTCGCGCATATTGCTGACTCCCACTACCGTCCCGGACTTCTGACGCATACTCGTACTGCGCATCGACAATCGCCAGCAGAACCTGGGCGGTTGTCAACTCGTTCTTGCCGATGCGACGGACAAGCAATTCCTGCTTGCCACCTTCCGCATCGAACATCCAGCGACCGCCCTGCAAAACGATAGGGAAAGGGAACGGATAGGTGTCATTTCCGACGACCAGAATGGCAATATTGGCGCCGCGCTTTTCAAGCTGGTTCTTTTGCTCGTACGCCGCAACGAACCGTTCCCCCGCTTTCCTGTCGGCGACAGGGTCACCTGAAAGCAGCCAGTCCTTCGCCGTTGGCCCCAGAATCTCCCATACCTTTTTTCGGTCCCGCTCTTTCACCGCCTTATAAAATGCACTCGCGGCCTCCTGCGGAGAGCTGAATAACATTGGCAAGGCGGATTGAGCCTCTGTCATACGGCCAGACGACATTACTACTGCCAAAAAGATTGCAGACAGAACGACGAATTTAAAATGCAGTCTCGGTTTCGTGGAGATCATTTGATTGCTCGCTATGCCCGTTTATTTTCCAATGACGCTCATCGTCCGCCGGTTCATCGCCTTCGCCCTCCGCCGCGCCTGCCACTAAAACCGCCGCCTCCGCGACTATAGCCGCTGCGTCCGCCACCGTAAGACTTTCGCGACCCGGACCAACTGTTTTGGCCCCGATTGCTGTAGCGTCTTGTCTGCTGTCCTCGCCCGACGCCGTCATAGGCACGGCCACGGTTCATGCCACTCGTGCTGGAATATCTCCTTCCCGTTCGGCTGCGTGACGCCTGTCCAGACCGGCGGGCCCCCCTCGTACCGGTAGCGGTGCGCCCGCGATAGGCTTGCCGGCAGTTCGCTGAGCGCGGGGCGCGGCCGTACCGCTTGGCGACATTTGAATTTCTGTAGGGGACAGCACCGCGATGCTTTGGATTGTGCTGCCATTGGCCTGTCCGGACGTTGGTCCGATTGAAGTTGTTGTATTTGTTGACGTTAATATTGACGTCTCCGTGCCGCCAATTGGTGTTCCCCCAGACCGCTGCACCTACGGCCACGCCGGCACCGAACCAGACGGCCCGTCTCGCCACGTACCCCACCGGATACCAGTAATATGGCGGATAAGCAGGGTATGGCCACACGCCATAAACTATTGTTGGATTGTAGACAGGGACATAAACGACCTGCGGATTCGTACGTACAACGACGATATACGTCGTCGATTGCGTGGTCTGTGTCTTGACTGTCTGTTGGGATGTTGACTTGAGGGTCCCTTTTTCTTTGCCTTTGCACGCAGCCGCTGAACGGCGGCAAGAACGTCGGCTTTTTGAGCAAGGATTGCATCCCCCAGTTTCTGGGTCCATCCGAGCTTGTCATTCATCATTTGCAACACCTGGGGCACAGCGGTCAGACCCTTAACGTTCGCGTCCCAGGGTTTCTTCAGCATGGCATTTTGCAATGCTTTCCCCTTTACCTTGGGGTTGCTCTTAACCAACGCGCTGCCTGCACAACCTCCAACGGATAGGTGGAGGCCATCAAGATCTGCGCCAACAAATCGTCGGGATGCAGAGCGATCGGTGCCACGAGTTGCCCAAGCTGCTGCGAAGTAAATGATCGATTGGCACTTTTTTGCGCGTCACTTTGATGGGTTGCCAGCGTTGCAAAAAGCAATGCGAGAGAGAGGACCCGCGTTAGCCGAGCCAAGAGTCCAACCATAATTTGCTTCTTTTGATACTTCTTAGAACGTTTGCAGCGAATCCAAGCTATCGCACTGTGTAGCCCCGCCCGTTCAGGCATGCGATATAGGCGCGATAGTATTGCTGACGGTGGGCGCTGTAGCGCGCCTCGGTCTGCCGCCGCGCGTATTCCTCCTCGCGCATGTACTGGCGCCTTCGCACCCCTCCGAGCAGTCCACCAATCACCGCTCCGATTGCCGCCCCTTTGCCTGCATTGCCGGCAATCGCGCCACCCATCGCCCCGCCAGCCGCACCTATGGCCCCGCCCCGCAAGACACCACCACGCGGCGGTCGGCGCGAGTAATAAACCGGCGGCGGTCTGGTTGGATCGAATCCGGTCTGGCGTGTCGCCCATTGGGAGCATTGCAGTTTGTCGCGCTGCATCCGTGCCCGGCTCTGGCCCTTGGCCGGGTATACGTAAAGCGCTTCGGCCACATCCGCAGCCAACATTGTCAGCGCCAATGCGGGTATCCCCAATAGCAGCGCTACTTTTTTCATTGGCATATCCGGACTCCTACTTTTTCTCCACGGTGCGGATCTTAAGCGCTGGAAAATTCGCCAGGCCGATGGTGCGGCGGCGAACAATACCGATTTGGTCGAGGCGGAGGTCGCCCATTTTGCTCAAGAACGTGACGGGTCCACCGCCCTGAATGCCCTTGAATTTGCCGCTGCCCCCGACCAGCGTGAACAGACCGCGGCAGCCCTTGAAATGCTCGCCCTTGCAGGTGAAGCGGGCATACACTCTGTCGCCGTCAATATCGACGATCGAGCACCGCCCCCGGACAGTCTGCGACAGATCGTGACCTATGATTGCGGTGATCGGGCAGAGAATACTGGCGGTATGCAATACGCCCTTGTTACCATCGATGAACATCGAGCCCTCGATGACCGCAACCAACATAGCCTTGCTCTCACCGATCCGAACGGCTGTGCCTTCGCCTTGCCAAACCATCATGGCGCGGACCGTGCGTTCTTCAGCGACGCCACCGCGAGGGCCGAACATGATCCCTATCGCCATCACCACTGCCGGGAGAATTCGAACCAATCTACTAGTCATTCACCTGCTCCTTTGCTTGGTTGTACGTTCCTAGAATTCCGAGCCGAAATATCGCCTTCATTACTGGTTTTGAAGTATTCACCCCAAATACCGGCAAGACAGTCCGCACCTTGGGCTTAACTCAGATGTGTCTCGCCATAAGGCTCAAAACCTGAACACGATCCCTAAGACTGGCCCCGACATGTTGACGTCGTAGACGAAACCGCCATTGCGGTAGTCGACGGCCAAATGCCGGTAGCCGACAAACGCCGTCGCCCATTTCTTGAAGCGATATCCGACGCCGCCGAACACGCCCCAATCGATTTTGGCAGCGGCGCCAAAACCGCCGACCGTGCCGGCCGCCACAAGATGGAACCCCGAACCGAGATTGACGCGCCCCTTGATGCCGATGATCGGGTCTACCCAGGTCTCGTCACGGCTCGCCGAGATCGTTGGCGCTAAGCCACCTTTCAACGTGAGTTTGGTTTTGACCATCCAAATCCTCGCGCCGGCGAGCAGATCGACCTGAAAGCGGTCCTCATCGATTGCGCGGTATGAGCCAGTGAGCGTGAAAATCAAGTTTCGCGCCTGGAGTTGTGTGCCTGCGAATAGGCCGAGCCCGGCCGGGGGCGGTCCGTTGGCCGTTAACTTCATATAGATGAAGTCGAACGAGCCCCCCCATCTTCCCTTATGCGCCTCGCCGACCATCATGAAGCCGAAATTGAGGTTCTTCAGCAGATCGCCAAATTTGACGTCAACGCCGGCTGCCGGCAAAGGCGGCAGGGTCGCCGATCGCCCTTCCATACCCGCCAGCCACAAATAGGGCGCCACATTGAACGTCCAGCCGTCGCCAACGGACGATTTACTTTTTTCCTGTGCCTGTGCTGCACACGAACCGATCAAGATCGCAAATACAATCAGATTAGCTCCGAGTACCATGCTTAGACCAACGGGTTTCATCTCGGTACGCGCCCTTCTTGCAGGCAACCCCTATCTCGGACCGATCGCCGACCAAACTGCGCTAGTTCCGCCACACCAGCTCGTAATTGGCGAAGCCAACACATTGCTCCGCGCGCCAAAGCAATAAGACGCTTGCCGGTGAAAACCTGCACATTTCCCCTGGCAGCCCGCCTCCCAACTCTCATTTGCGTCTTGATGTCGGACTATTGCATCGCTGAGCTTCTACCGCCGAAGCGACTTATTTCCCTGTCTTTTTCTTCAGAAACGCCTTGCGTTTTGCGCCAGCTGGCATGCTCGCCGTGAAGCGGCCTCCGGCGATCGGTGGGTTGATCTTCCAGTCGCGCAACGTGGCGATGAAACCCGGACGTTCGGCTACCGTCACATAAGAGAC
>JAPULJ010000716.1 GCA_027295145.1 Alphaproteobacteria bacterium
CGCGCCGGTCATCACCGCCGACCGCAAATCCCTGATCGCCTTCTTCCGCAAGCACGGCAAGGCAGCGTTCGAAAAGCCCTCGCTGCCGATGCACCGGATGGTCGTCAACCGGCGCTGATATCAAGTCTCCAGCGCGCAGGCGTGATGGGCTTCAGTGCCCCTCGTGGGTTTCTTTCAGTTTCTCCATCTTCTCGGGGCTCGCTTCGGTCTGGTATTTGGCCCTCCATTCTTCGAAGGGCATGCCATAGACGATCTCGCGCGATTGCGGCTTGTCCATCTCGATGCCCCTTTCCTGCGCCGCCTCGCGGTACCAGTTGGACAGGCAGTTGCGGCAGAACCCGCTGAGGTTCATCAGATCGATGTTCTGCACGTCGGTGCGCTCGCGAAAATGCGCAACCAGGCGCCGAAACGCCGCCGCCTCGAGTTCGGTCCGTGTCTTGTCGTCCATCGTCGCTGTCCCCGTTGATGCCGGCTTTTCTCTAATCTTGGGTCGGCATCTGCTTTTGACCACCCGCTTCTAAAGTCCGGCAATCGTCTCTTCGATGAGATGATCGACGACTTCCCGTAGCGCCTCAAGCTTGTCGGCGCCCTGCTCGCGCTTCTCGTTGTACAGCGCGAGCTGGCGGTGCGCGCTGGTGCCGCGCTGCAGGATCGTGCGCGCGTGTTCTACCTCGGGTTCGCAGCCGAAATACGCGGCATCCTCGCCGATCATCTCGATGATTTCCTCAAGCAACCCGGCATAAGGCACGATTTCGCCCTTGCCGAAATCGACCAGCCCGCTGTCGAAACCGTAGCGCTGGGCCCGCCATCGGTTCTCGGAGATCAGCATGTTGGCGTATTTGCGCCAGCGCTGGTTCTGCCGGCGCAGACGGTAGAGCATGCGCAGAAGGCACAGATAAATCGCGGCGATCGAGACGGTGTCCTCGACGAGCGTCGGGATGTCGGCAATACGGACTTCCAGGGTCGGGAAGCGGGCCGATGGGCGCACGTCCCACCATAGCTTGCTGGCATTGTCGATGACGCCGGCCTGAGTCAGGACGTTGACATGGCGCTGGTACTCGCCCCAGCTCTCGAACTGCTCGGGCAGACCGGTACGTGGCAATTCGTCGAAAACGGCGATGCGGTAGGATTTAAGACCCGTGTCCTTGCCTCGCCAGAAAGGCGAAGAGGTGCTGAGCGCCAACAGATGGGGCAGGAAATAGCTCACCTGGTTGAGCAGATCGATGCGTAGATCGTCGTCCGCGACCCCGACATGAACATGCATGCCCGATATCAGCAGTCGCCGTGCAACCGCCTGCAGGTCGCGGGCGAGGATGTTGTAGCGCTCCTTGTCGGTGTGCGACTGGGTGGCCCAACTGGCGAAGGGGTGCGTCGAGGCGGCGATGATCGCCATGTCGTGCTTGTCGGCTTCTCTGGCCAGGGCCTTGCGCAAGCGGCGTAGGTCGCGCCCGGCATCGGCAACGCTCTTGCATACTTTTGTGCCGACCTCGATCTGCGAGGAGATGAACTCGGGCACGACCTGGGTTTTGAACTTTTTCTCCAACGCCGCCATCATCTCTCGGGGTCGGGATTTGACGAGATCGCGAGTCTCGCGGTCGACGAGGTAATATTCCTCCTCGATGCCGATGGTGAATTTGGGCTCGGCGATCATCGAATGCGTCCCGCCACCGCCTCAAGACCTTCCGTCACGGTAGGTCGGGCCGTCACGATTGGTCGGGCCGTCACGGTTGGGCGGGCCGTCACGGTTGGTCGGGCCATCACGGTTGGTCGGGCCATCACGGTAGTTTGGCCCGGCACTGTAGATCGAACGATCGTCGAGCAGCGCCGGGCCGAGCGCACGGGCAACCCGCTCCGACCAACGCGCCGCCCCTTGGTTGGTGTCGATCAGATTCTGGCGGACCTCGATCAGGACATGGGGCAGTTCTGGCTCCTCGGCGTGGTGCTGGATCGAATAGCCGTAATCGTCGCGGCCCGAATAGGGCTGGTTGTCGCCGACCGCGATATCGCCGTCGTCGCGCAGGTTCTTAAGGAACGGACCAGCGACGCGCGGATCCTGGTTCCACAGCACGCAGACCTCCCAGGGGCGCTCCTTGCCCTCGAAGATCGGCGTCATGCTGTGGATCGAGATGACCGCCGGGATATGATCGCGGGCCCTGAACCGAGCGATGAGCGCCTCGATGGCGTCGTGGTAGGGAGCGAAGAAAATGCGCTGGCGCGCCTCGGCCTGGGCCGCGCCGATGGCCCGGTTGCCCGGGATTTCGACCCCGTCGCTAATCGTTGGGATCGAAGTCGGATCATCGAACTCGCGGTTGCAGTCGATAACCAGACGCGAATAGCCCGCTAGCACAAGCGGCGCATCGAAGCGCGCCGAGAGCCGGCGCGCCAGCTCGGCCGCACCGATGTCCCAGCCGATATGCCGGGTGCGCACCGCTTCGTCGAGCCCCAGCCCATCGAGTGACCGGGGCACCAGGGCGCTGGCATGATCGCAAATCAGCAGAAACGGCGCCGTGCCGCCGTCGTTTACGATCTCGCACGCCGGTGGCTCATCGGACGCAAGGAGCGCCAGATCCGGCCCGGTGATGTTTTCCGCCGCCTTCGACATTGCACCGCACTATAGCCCAATCGGTGGGCGGATGAAGCCGTGGTGAACCAGCTCGCCCTTCGAGAGAATGCGCGGCCCGATCTCACCAAGCGCGGCGTCGCTTGCAACGCCGGTGGCGCACGCTCAGGATGCGGGACGCTTTTTCGAACGGCGGAACGGCATCCCATGGCCCGGCACACCTTCACTTGCATCGATGCACATACCTGCGGCAATCCGGTGCGCGTGGTAACCGGCGGTGCGCCCGAGCTCGACGCTGGCGACGCCAGCGCCCGGCGCTCGCAGTTCGTTGACCAGTACGACTGGATCCGCACCGGGCTGATGTTCGAGCCGCGCGGCCACGACATGATGTCGGGCGCGATCCTCTATCCACCGACGACGCCCGAGGCCGACACCGGCGTCTTGTTCATCGAGACCAGCGGCTGCCTGCCGATGTGCGGCCACGGCACCATCGGCACGGTGACCGTGGCCATCGAGCGCGGGCTCGCGATGCCGGCCGAACCCGGAATCCTACGCCTCGACACGCCGGCCGGCGTCGTCGTCGCCGCTTACGTCGAGAA
>JAPULJ010000717.1 GCA_027295145.1 Alphaproteobacteria bacterium
GAGCACCGATTCGTCGAGCGCGGTATCGACCGAGATATCGCCTTCATATTCGAAGTCCGGGCTACGCGAATCGAGCATCGAGACGGCCTCCCGGATGCGGTCCATCTTCTCGCTCGGCGGATTGCCGAAATTCGAGAAGGCAAGAAAAGCAACCCGCGGCTCGTGGCCCAGCTCGCGCGCCTTGGCCGCCGCCTGTATGGCGATATCGGCGAGGACGACGCTCGAGGGCTCCTCGTTGACGGTGGTGTCGGCGATCAACACAGTCTTGCCGCGCGAGATGATGACGGTCAGCCCGAAAACCCGCTCGCCGGTCTTGTTGTCGAGGACGCGGCGGATCTCGTCGTAGGTGTGGGCAAAGCGCCGGGTCAGCCCGGTAACCATGGCGTCGGCGTCGCCCAGCGCCACCATGCAGGCGGCGAAGACGTTGCGCTCGTTGTTCACCATGCGCTGGCAGTCGCGGTAGAGCGCGCCCTTGCGCTGCAGGCGCTCGTAGAGGTAATCGGTATAGACCTTGTTGCGCTGGCTGAGCCGGGCGTTGACGATCTCCAAGTTCTCGACGCCGGCCAGGCCGCCGTCCCTGGCAGTCTCAGCGATGCGCTCCTCGCGGCCCAGCAGGATCGGCGTCCCATAACCGCTGTCCCGGAAGATAGACGCCGCGCGCAAGGCGCGCTCCTCCTCGCCCTCGGCGAAGACGACCCGGCCGGGGTGGGCTTGAACCTGCTCGATGATCTTCTGCAGCGCAGAAGCGGTGGGATCGAGGCGCGCGGTCAACTCGCGTACATAAGCCTCCTCGTCAACGATGGGGCGGCGAGCGACGCCCGAATCCATCGCCGCCTTGGCCACCGCCGAGGGCACGGCAACGATGAGGCGGGGATCGAATGGCACCGGGATGATGTAATCGGGCCCATAGCGCAGGCGTTGTCCGGCATAGGCCTGATCGACTTCGTCCGGCACGTCCTCGCGGGCCAGCTTGGCCAGTGCTTCGGCGGCGGCGATCTTCATAGGCTCGTTGATGGTCGAAGCTCGCACGTCGAGAGCGCCCCGGAAGATATAGGGGAAACCCAGAACGTTGTTGAGCTGGTTGGGATAGTCCGAGCGCCCGGTGGCGATGATGGCGTCGTCGCGCACCGCCTTCACCTCGGCCGGGGAAATCTCGGGGTCGGGGTTGGCGAGGGCGAAAACGACCGGCTTGTCGGCCATGCTCTTAACCATCTTCTGACTGACCGCTCCCTTGACCGAGAGGCCGAGCAAGACATCGGCGCCCTTCAGCGCTTCTTCGAGCGTGCGCAGCTTGGTGTCGGCGGCGTGGGCCGACTTCCACTGGTTCATCCCTTCCTCGCGGCCCTGATAGATGACCCCCTTGGTGTCGCACATGATGATTTGATCGTGGGGCATGCCCATCGCCTTGATCAGCTCGACGCAGGCGATCGCTGAAGAGCCGGCACCGTTGACCACCATTCGTGCCGATTTCAGGTCCCGGCCGGTCAGATCGAGGGCGTTGAGTAGCCCGGCCGCGGTGATGATCGCGGTGCCGTGCTGGTCGTCGTGGAACACTGGAATGTCGAGCAACTCTCGCAAGCGTTGTTCGATAATGAAACAGTCTGGTGCTTTGATGTCTTCGAGATTGATGCCGCCGAAGGCGGTGCCCAGATAGCGCACGCAGTTGACGAACGCGTCGACGTCGGAGGTGTCGATTTCGAGGTCAATCGAATCAACATCGGCGAAGCGTTTGAACAGCACCGCCTTGCCTTCCATCACCGGTTTCGAGGCCAGCGGGCCGAGATCGCCGAGGCCGAGGATCGCCGTGCCGTTGGTGATGACGGCGACGAAATTGCCCTTGGCCGTATAATCGTAGGCCAGCGAGGGATCCTCCGCGATCCGCAAAACCGGCGCGGCCACGCCGGGGGAATAGGCGAGCGAGAGATCGCGCTGAGTGGTCAGCGGCTTGGTCGGGGTAATCTCAATCTTCCCCGGCCGGCCGGTGGCGTGCATCAGCAGCGCTTCCTGGTCGGTCACATGGGCGGAAACGTCGGTCTTTGTCTCGTTGTTCGCCAATTCGGTATTTCCTATGCCGGCATTATACAGTCCAGCGAATGATCGATACCCGCCGAATAGCAGGTGTTTTGCCATACGGCTCAATCAAAGGGCATTAACCTCCATCGGCGCAAGCCCCCCCGGGGGTTAATTATGCGTGAAATTGCGGTCACTGTCCCCTTATTGCGCCCGATGACGTCTGGCTGGGCGCCGTGGTAGCCTCGCCGACGCAATGAGCCAGAGCCCGCCCATGACATCGAAACCGCGCGATCGGCCGCAGCCTGCCTCGCCCGAAGCGGTCCCTACGCCGATGATGGTGCAGTATCTGGCAGTCAAGGAAGCGCATCCCGAAACGCTGCTGTTTTATCGCATGGGCGATTTCTACGAGATGTTCTTCGACGATGCGGTGATCGCCGCAGCCGCCCTCGACATCGCCCTGACCAAGCGCGGCCGGCATGGCGGCGAGGACATCCCGATGTGCGGCGTGCCGGTCCACGCTGCCGATACCTATCTTTCGCGGCTTATTCGAAAAGGCCATCGGGTCGCGGTGTGCGAGCAGATGGAAGACCCCACCGAGGCCCGCAAGGCTCGGGGGGCCAAGGCCGTCGTCCGCCGCGAAGTCGTGCGCGTGATCACCCCGGGCACACTGACCGAGGACACGCTTCTCGATGCGCGCCGGCACAACTACCTGGCCGCCCTGGCCGAGGCCGAAGGGCGATTGGCATTGGCCTGGCTCGACATCACGACGGGGGATTTCTTCGTCCGCGCACTTTCGATGCCCGATCTCGCAGCGGTGCTGGCCGCCCTTGAGCCGGGCGAGTTGCTTCTTTCAGAGCGCCTGCTGGGCCAACCGGCGGCCAAAATTGCGCTGGCCGACCGTCAGCCCGCGCTGACCGCCCTGCCGACGAGCCGCTTTTCATCCGATGCCGGCCGCCGCCGTCTCGAAGCCCTCTATGGTGTCAAGGCGCTCGATGGATTTGGCGATTACGGGCGAGCCGAGCTGGCTGCCGCGGGAGCGCTAGTCGAGTATGTCGAGCTCACGCAAAAGGGAAAGTTGCCGCGCCTCTCGCCGCCCCGTCTGCTCGCCGGCGATGCCGGCATGGCAATCGACGCAGCGACCCGGCGCAACCTCGAGCTTACCCGCACGCTTTCGGGCGAACGCCAGGGCACCTTGTTATCGGTGATCGACCGCACCGTGACCGGCGCCGGCGCACGCATGCTGACAAGCAACCTCACCAGCCCGTTGACCGATCCCGGTGAGATAGCCTGGCGCCTCGACATGGTTGGTTTTTTCGTCGATGGCGGGGCCGGGCGCGAGGCGTTGCGCGCCTGTTTGCGCCGAGCCCCGGATATCGAACGAGCTCTGTCGCGGCTCAGCTTGGGACGGGGCGGTCCGCGCGATCTCGCCTGCTTGCGCGACGGGCTGGCCGAGGTCACGCCGATGCGCCTCGCCCTGGCAGAGGGATCACAGAAGGGGATAGAGCCGCCCGAGGGGATCTCAAGCTGCGCGGCCGATCTCGGCGAACACGAGCCACTGGTTACACTATTGGCTTCGGCCCTCGCGGGCGATCCGCCGCTGTTCACTCGCGACGGCGGCTTCATCGCCAAGGGCTACGCCCCCCATCTCGACGAGCAGTGCCAGCTACGCGATGAAAGCCGGCGGCTTGTCGCTGGGCTCGAGGCCAGCTACCGGGAGGAGACAGCAGTCGCTTCGCTTAAAATTCGCCACAACAACGTGCTCGGCTGGTTCATCGAGGTCACGCCAATCCACGCCGAAAAACTAATGGAACGGAGCGGCGCCGACGGCCCCTTCATCCATCGCCAGACACTGGTCAGCGGCACGCGCTTTACCACCGTCGCGCTATCCGAACTCGAAGACAAGATCGCCCGCGCCGGCGAGCGTGCGCTGGCCATCGAGCTCGAGTTGTTCGAGGAACTTCTCGCACGCTGTCTCGGAGAGGCCGAGGCGATCGCCACGGCAGCCCGGGCGATGGCCGCCCTCGATGTCGCCTCGAGCCTGGCCGAGCTTGCCATCACCCGCCGCTATGTCCGGCCCCTGGTTGATGCGAGCCGCGCCTTCACTATCGAGGGCGGCCGTCACCCGGTCGTCGAGGCGGCGCTCGAGACCGCGCGCGAGGGCGCCTTCGTCGCCAACGATCTGGCGATTACCGGCGCGCAGGCCGGCGATCGGGGGACCGCCGGTGACGGCGAGGACGCCCAGATCTGGCTGCTCACCGGCCCCAACATGGCCGGCAAGAGCACTTTCTTGCGTCAAAATGCGCTGATCGCGGTCCTCGCGCAGATGGGCAGCTACGTGCCCGCCGATACCGCGCGGATCGGCGTCATCGACCGGCTTTTCAGCCGCGTCGGCGCGGCCGACGATCTGGCGCGCGGGCGCTCCACCTTCATGGTCGAAATGGTCGAGACCGCCGCCATCCTCAATCAGGCAGGAGAGCGCTCGCTGGTCATCCTCGACGAAATCGGTCGTGGAACATCAACTTTCGACGGGCTCTCGATCGCCTGGGCAGCGATAGAGCATTTGCACGAAACCAATCGCTGCCGGACACTGTTCGCCACCCACTATCACGAATTGTCGGCGCTTGCCTCCCGGCTCAGCCGGCTTGCCTGCCACACCATGCGGGTCAAGGAATGGAAGGATGAGGTCGTCTTCCTGCACGAGGTCGCAACCGGTTCCGCCGACAGATCGTACGGCATCCATGTCGCCAAGCTGGCCGGCCTGCCCGAAGCCGTCATCACCCGGGCCGAGGCAGTGCTCGCCAGTCTCGAGGCCGATGAGGCGAGTGGCGATCTGGCAAAGCTGGCCGATGATCTGCCGCTGTTCAACGCGGCGCCGCACTCCCCAAAGGGCTCGCATGGGCCGGCCGGCCCGTCACCGCTCGAAGAAGCGCTGGCTGCGATCAGTCCCGATGAATTGTCGCCCAAGGAAGCGCTCGAGCTGATCTACCGGCTGAAATCCCTGCACGGGAACGACAGCGCTAATTGAATTCTGATGCCCGCTAGCGCGGCGCCGGCGCCGGCCGCAGGATCGTCTTCGGCTTGCCATAGCGGTAACCCATCACCACCGAGATTCTCCAGGCCTTATTCTGTTGGCGGTAAGACGCCTTATCGGGCACGCGGACCAGCGCCCGCGTACGGTAGGTAGGGTTGCGGAACAGCGCGCCAAGTGGAAACAGGAAGCCGACACCAACGCCGAGATGACCGCCTGAGCCGCCGCTGATCCCGATCGAGGTGCCAGGACGATAAGTCCTGCGAACGCTTTCGGTGCGCATGTCGCGCGAGGGAAAGCGGGCACCGTCGGGGGCCACCAGCGCGACCTGCTCGACCCGGTGGTTGAGCGAGCGGTGGACCACCTCGATCTCGACGTAGTCGCTTCCCGCTAACGTGCGCGAGACGACCGCCAGCCCCGGCACGCCATCACGACCGACCGGAGCCATCCCGGCGCATCCGGCAAGCGTTGTGGCGAGAATTCCTAAAGCAATGATGCGCCATACGCGCATTGGGCGGGCCGGATCTAGTTCTTCTTCTTTACGTTAAGTGGTTTGGCCGTCACCTTGATGCCGAGGATGCGCTGCAGCAGGCCGGTATCGCGAACCCCGGCGACGAGCAGGACTGGGACCGGCCGCTTGGGCGCCATTTCGACCGTGATCTGTCCGGGCTTTTCAACGAAGGCCCGCACATGCTGGAGCTGGCGGCGTAGGCTGGCGCTCTTGGTCCGGCGCATTTCGGTATCGATACTGCCAATCAGAGTCTCGCGGTATGCCGCCTCGCTCTGTCCTGCGGCGCGGGCCTGATCGCGGATAAGCCGGCCAGCAAGCGAGCCATCCTCGAAAGTAAGCCGTCCGCTCCGCACCACCGCCTGAAGGGCTATGCTTATGAGCTGTGCAAAGTTTCTGGCATCGATCCGTGTGACGTTGCCTATGCGGGCTTCAAAACTCAGTGTGCCGACCTCCTTGCCGCTGATGACAAACTTCTCGACCGTCAGCTCGCGCAGCTTTGGCCGATAACGATAGGCATAGTCGACATCAATGACAATTTTGCCGTAGCCGAGGCGCTCCATCCACACCCTGGTCGCCGGCTTGGCCTTATCGGCGCTCATCTCGAAGCCCCGCACCTGCACCGTAGCATAGTGCGGCACCTCGTTGCTGGTATCGTAGCTGATCAGCGTTAGGCCACGGATGCGGGCGCTCCCGGCTTGTTTCGAGGTGATTGCGATGTTGTTAAGCTTGATCTTGCCGCTGAGCAGATCGTAACCTGCGGATTCGGATCGCACACGTGTTCCTGGCGGCAGCTGGGTCAATATTCGACCGATTCTTCGGTCGGCCTCGCGGTCGGCGTAAATTTGGCCAACGAGATAACCACCTCCGATGATACC
>JAPULJ010000718.1 GCA_027295145.1 Alphaproteobacteria bacterium
ATTCTGTCGTGGTGAATTCCATCCAGCTTATGAAGCTGCTGGTTGTTTCCGGACGTTTCATCGCTGTGACGTCCGAACTGGACGCCGGCCCCGAGATCAGATCCGGACAGCTATGTTTCATTCCGATTTGCGACCCAGACATCTTCCGGCAGAGGTTCGCCGTGATATCGAACGTGCAAATCCCGGAATCGATCACCACTCAAAAGATCATCTCGATCACAATTCAAATTCTTCGCAATCTCACCGACTTCACCGGCGTGAAGTAACGAACCTACCTAACAAGAGGGTCCACGGTGGCCTAAAAGCAGGCGTTCTATTTTTTAGAACGATATGTTTTCTATTATTCTATAGACGGCAACGAAATGGCGCATTAGCCTTGATTACCTGAGGAAGTGGGCTTGGATGGACAGACTCAGCGAACTCAATTTTGCGGACGAACAACGTGCGATCAAGTTGGTTGCCCCGCTGATCGAGAGGGCGCCTGAAATAGCAAGAAAAGTGGCTCGTCGTCGCCCATTTCAAAGTCCCGACCATTTGTCCGAGGCCATCCGAAGCGAGCTGCTGAGGCTGAGTGAGGCGGAGCGCATTGACCTGTTCAGGGCACACCCCGAACTCGCACCGGACAATCCCCTTGCGATGACAAGCGAGTCGCAGTCGGAACAGGGACGATTATACCTCACCTCCCACGAAGGCGAGTACCGGGCGCGCCTGTCTGACCTGAACGCGCGTTACCGTGAGAAATATGGCTTTCCCTTTATCACCGCGCTGGTGCGTCATCCGGACATCGAAAGCGTGGTGACGGAATTTGAAGCGCGACTGACACGTGACCACAAGTCGGAGATTCAGCAGACAATCGATCAGATTGCCACGGTTAGTTCATCGCGCGTTCGAGCATCGTTTGGTTCAAGCGACACTCGCCCATCGGACGTCGCGGCGACAAACACCTGAACGGACATCCGAGACGATGGACTCAGAGAACAAGAAACCAGCGACCCCGGAAGTCGACAAGATTGACGACCACAGCGCTCTTGGATGGGGCGGTGAGATCGGCGGCGCGATCCTTCTGGTTCTCAGTATCATCTTCATGGTTGGCGGGTGGCAACTGGGGCTCGGCGTGCCCACTCGCCTGGGCACCGGCGCCTTTCCATTTCTGACCGGCGCAATCCTGGCAATTCTCGCTACCGTGATTTGTATCGAGGAACGGCGCGGCGCCGGCATTGCAGAGACCCCCGACTGGATCGCCTTTCTGGCGATCAGCGCCGCCCTTGCCGTATTCGCAGTGACCGCGGACCGGATCGGACTGGTGCCGGGAACATTTCTGACCGTAATCGTGGCGAGCCTGCCCGACCGCAGCCTTCCGCTTCTCGGAAAGGCCATCCTTGGCTGCATCGTAGCCGTGGCCTGCTGGGTTTTGTTCATCGAGACGCTGAACCTTCCCTTTAAACCGTTCGTGGGTTTCAAGAATTGGACATTCTGACGAGCTTCGGCAATGGGCTTCTGGTTGTTCTGGAGCCACATAACCTGATGTACTGCTTCATCGGTGTGTTCCTGGGCACCTTTATTGGCGTTTTGCCCGGAATCGGATCGATGGCAGCCATCGCTATGATATTGCCCATTACTTTCTATCTGGAGCCGACCTCGGCTCTGGTGATGATCGCCGGCGTTTATTACGGCGCGGAATATGGCGGATCGACCGCTTCGATTCTCATGAACGTTCCGGGCACGCCGGCGGCTTCGATTACCGCCATCGATGGCTATCCACTCGCGAAAAAAGGCCGGGCAGGCGTGGCCCTGTTCTCGACGGCGATCGCGTCGTTCGGCGGCGGCATGATCGGCATGATCGTCATCGCCGTGTTGTCGCCGTCCCTGGCTAAGCTTGCCTTGTCCTTTGGCCCTGCTGATTATTTTGCAGTGATCTTGCTTGGCCTAATTGCCGCCTCGGCGGTCAGCAATGGTGGCCCGTTGAAGGGGATCGCAATGGTGTTGACCGGCCTGATGCTGGGAACGATGGGAATCGATCTGACCACCGGCGTTCTGCGATTCACCATGGGCATCCCAGAGCTTCGCGACGGCGTGCATATCGTGATCGTGGCAATGGGGCTCTTTGGTGTCAGTGAACTGATCGCCTCAATCCGAACCAACACCGGCGGCAAGGCGACCCAATCAATCGATTACAACGATTTTTATCCGTCCAAAGCCGAGTGGAAATCGCTACTCGGGCCGATCCTGCGCGGCGGCTCTATCGGATCGTTCATTGGTGCGCTGCCGGGTACTGGCCAGACCATCGCCGCGGCTCTCGCATATGCGGTGGAAAAGCGCGTATCGCCCCAGCGCAAGGATTTCGGAACCGGGGTGGTGCCTGGTGTCGCTGCGCCTGAGGCGGCCAATAACTCCGCGACCCAGACCGCCTTCATCCCAACCCTGACTCTCGGTGTCCCCGGAAGTCCACCGATGGCAATCGTGATCGGGGCGCTCATGATCTATGGGATCACCCCCGGACCACGACTGCTTGTGGAAGAACCGGACATGTTCTGGGGGCTGGTCGCCAGCTTCCTGGTGGGCAACATCCTGCTGCTTATCCTGAACGTGCCTCTCATTGGGATGTGGGTGCGTCTTCTGAGTATCCCTTACAAGTACATGTATCCCACGATCATTGTGCTGATCTGCATGGGCGTCTACAGCCTGAACAACAACGTCTTCGACATCTGGCTGACGCTGGTGATTGGTGCGGTCGGATATGTCATGCGGCTCTTCCGGTTCGAGCCTGCCCCGCTTCTCCTCGGCTTCGTGCTCGGACCTATGATGGAAGAACATCTGCGCAGGACCATGTTGCTCTCGCGCGGTGACCCGATGGTGTTTCTGGAACGCCCGATCAGCGCAACGCTGCTCGCGATAACCGCAGGAATTATAGCCTTTGCCCTGTATTCCACAGAGCGAAATCGCCGCCGCGCACGTATGGCGGCAAAGAAAGTCCAACAGGAGGAAACAACACCATGAAATTTGACCGTAGAACGTTGTTAGGAGCCGGATTGGCAACCGTTGCAACTCTTGCGGCCCCGGCGGCCATAGCCGCGCCCGGCGCCTGGAGCAGCGAGCCGGTACGGATAGTCGTGACATTCCCGCCGGGCGGCACCAGCGACCTCGTCGCACGACTGCTGGCGAAACATCTGGATTCGGATTTTGGCCAGAAAGCGGTGGTCGATAACCGCCCGGGCGCGGCCGGCACCGTTGCCGCTGACTACGTGGCGCGGCAGGACCCGGACGGCACGACTCTGATCCTGTCTAACAATGCGCCATTTACCATCTCGCCGACCCGGTTCAAATCCATTCCCTACAAGCCGATCGACGGTTTCGCCCATATCGCGTATATCGGCGCGTCTGCTCCGGGCCTTTTCGTTCAGCCTTCGCTGGGTATCAACACGGTGAAAGACTATATCGATCATGCCAAGAAGAAGGAGTTGACCTACGGGTCCAGTGGTGTCGGGTCGATCTCGCACATTCTGGGAGAAGCCGTCGATGCGTCTCTCGCAGTCAAATCGATCCACGTGCCCTACAAGGGCAGTTCGCCGTCCATCCAGGACTTCCGTGCCGGCGTGCTCGATATGTTCTATGATATGGTCGTGCAGAACAGCGAGATGATCGAGGACAAGGAAGCCGTGGCGATTGCCATCGCTTCGCCCGAGCGCAATCCGGAGCTGCCGGACGTGCCAACGTTCCGTGAACAGGGCTATGACATCGTCATCGAAAACTGGGTGGGCCTATCGGCGCCGGCCGGCATGGACCCGGGCATGGTGACAACGATCCATGACACTGTGCTTGCCGTGTTTGCCAATCCGGACGTCCAGAAACGACTGACCAAACTTGGAATCACGCATCGTGCAATGTCGACCGAGGAGTATACATCCTTCGTTGCGAATTCAATCGAGGTTTGGGCCCCGCTGATCAAGGCGGCGGGCATAAAAGAGTAACGAGAACAATTGGGCCGCCCTGGAATATTCCCGGGGCGGCCACCTATTAAAGTTTGCCCGAAAACCGCACATTCGGGCCTAGCCATCCGGCATCGGACGCACCTTGTTTGCGCAGGCCACGAGAGCCTCGACTTCTGCTTTGGGTCAACACCGGAAGTCCAGCTTGGGCCTCGGAATGTCCGGAGTTGGGGGTAGAGCGTACCTCAATTTCGGGCGATTGAACTTCCGAATCTAGTCAACAGCGGTCGTTTCTTATTCAGCGGGTCGCGGTCACAATGAACTGTGGCGCGAGCGCCAGATAGCTCCCGTCTGATATCGCCTGCTCTATGGTTGAGAGGATTTGGTCAATATCAGCTTCGCTCATTTTTCCACTGCCCCGAGCATATCCGGCCATGTTCTTGATCATAGGAAATAATCTTCCGTCGGTGTCGGGATGCGTGAGGACTTGAACGTCAATTTCTGTGAAGCCA
>JAPULJ010000719.1 GCA_027295145.1 Alphaproteobacteria bacterium
CCTCGGCTTGGAAATGGTTGTTCTTGCGTTCAAACGGCCAGCACTCGTGTACATAGATCACTAGCACTGTCTTTTGTAGCGGGCATAATTCGACCAATATGATAAAGAAATTTGAATAATGGGCAATCTGCCGTTCAGTGGCGTGGAAGTGTTCCTCGCCATCGCCAAACATGCCCATGATGTTGATGACGCGCTTGAGATTGTAGGCCAGCACGTGCAGGGCCATTTCGGTGGCGACCCGTTTCAGGGTCTTCATCTGGAAGTGAGTATAGCCCATCCAGTATTTGATGGTTCCGAACGGATGCTCGACCGTTTCACGTCTTGTGCGCATAATCTGTGGATGCTCGTCGAGCCGCCGCTGGACATCCTCACCCGCACCGCATTGTCTTCGCCGATCCAGTCTTCCAGCCGATCCGGAAACAACGTGCTCTGCGTGCGGTCTACACCCTCAATGAAACGCTTCATCACGAACCCCCACCAATGTCATGGTGCGATTCTATCAGACCTCACGTTTTCACACAGCCTGGACCCACAACGGACATGAGTGACGGACGCAGTGCGCCGTCTGAAAGCCTCCAAGGTTGCCATTCTCACGTATATGCGTCGCGCCTAATGTCACTCGGCGGGTAAGACGTTACAAATGTAACTGCGGTGAGGAACGGTGCCGCTTATTGGATCGACCAATGCGTGGCGGAAGATCAGATTCAAGTTGGCACCGTCAGGTCCGAAAGGATCGTAGCTTGGTGCGCCGATTTCATCGCAGGCTTGCCACCAGCCATGTTGGCCGCAAACGACCATCGAGTCCAAGGAGTCGTTTAACTTGGCACGGGCGCGGACGCTGCCATCTGGCGTTTCGATGCGCACCCAATCACCAGCCGCGATACCTCGCGATCCAGCCGTATCCGGGTGCAGTTCGACCTGAGGGTCAGGGGCACGCCGACGCAAGCTAGGCACGCCGCGATGCTGAGTCTCACAGAACAGCGTATCTTTCGCGCAGGTAAGGACTAATGGGTAACGCACAGCCAAGTCCGGCCTTGATCGCGGGCTTAGTAAGGGTTCCTCAAACTCGGGCAGCGGTGAATAGCCGTTATCCAGTAATGTTTCTGAGTAGAACTCGATCTTCCGTGACGGCGTGTTAAAGCCTGCCGCGATCCCTTCTGTCTCCTCAGCGAACTTGCGATAGCACGTTTCAAGCGGTACGCGCACGCCACTCGGTTCTGCCCGCAGCCTATCTAGAGACACACCGCTCGGTTCGAGTTGGTGGCCGTAAGCGGCGTCAATGTCCCCGCCCCAGAAATCCTCGCCGAGGCCGAGATGACACGCGAGATCAAAGATGATCTGAATGTCCGATCGAGATTCGCCGAGGGGTTCAATGAGACGCTTTCGAAGCTGGACAAACGATTCCGCGTCCGCATCGACCTCAAAGCCAACCTTGAGACCTTCCGTCTCAAATGGGCTCGCAACGGGCAAGACGATATCTGCCACTTCAGCGGTGGGACTCATGAAGAGATCGGCATGGACGTAGAAGTCGAGAGAGGCCAAAGCATCGCGACCGCGTTTGCTATCGGCGTGGGCCATCAGCAGGTTAGCACCAAAGCCAACGAGGCCACGCACAGGGTATGGCAGCGATTCCAAGGCTGCCTTGTAGAATTCACCCGACGTTGCGTACTCCCACCGCGAGGGACCGAGAGGTCGCTCCGACAATCCGAGCGCCTTCTCGCGTTGTGCCGACGACAACAGTTCGGCACCTGCGATGTCGTTCGTTGGGATGCTTGAAAAGAGGACGTTGCCCCCCGGAGCGTCTAGGTTTCCGGTCAAGGCATAAAGTTGGGCAATAGCGCGAACCGTCTGGGTCGCGTTGGTATGCTGCTCGATTCCGCTCCATGCGTAATAGGCGACGGGTCGCGACTCCCACAGCATACGGGCCGTGCGCTCGATTTCGTTCGCGCCGACGCCAGTGACCCCTTCGACCGTCTTCGGAGCATGACGGCGGCACAAATCTGCAGTGAGTTCGAACGAGGGTCGGCAAAGAACATCACCTTGCCATGTGGCGATGTTGAACTCACCGAAGAGCGCGAGCTCACCATCCTCTGATTCATATGAACCACGTCCGGGATCATAAACAACGGGCCGCACCCTGGTACTGTTCCAGGCGACATACCTCCCTGCGTCGCCCGACGGTGACAGGTCCTGCTCCCGTAAGAACCGGCCATTATCCGAGCGGACCAGTAAGGGTCCATTGGTCCACTCACGGACGAAGTCTTGGTCGAACCAGCCTCGATCGATCATGACATGGGCTATGGCCAATGCGAGCGCGCCATCGGTGCCCGGGCGCACCCTCAACCATTGATCGGCTCGTCGGGCGAGCCCGGCACACCGGGGGTCAATGACAATGAGGCGTGCGCCACGACTGATGGCCGAAACCGTTGCCGTGGCATGGGCGATCCTCGAGACCGTCGGATTGTAGCCCCAGTACAGAATGCAGCCGGCGTGTTCGATATCCGGCATATAGGCGCCGGGTACGGCCGTGCCGTACGTATAGCTTGAGGCGAGATAGCGGCCCCAGCCACAGAGTTCCATTGACAAGCAAAGATTCGGGCTCCCGAAGGCTCGCCGCAGCCGCTGCAGCCAGTCCAGTGAATCAGACATTGCCGAAGTCGAGGGAGACGCGGAGCTGAATACAACTGATTCTGATCCATAGTCTTGGGACAGCTGAAGGAGTCTGGCGGCCGTCGTCGTCAGAGCTTCATCCCAACTGATACGTTGCCAGCCCGGATCAGAATCGTCCTTGGGCCGTGTTCGCTTCAAAGGATGGAGCAGTCGTTCCGAATTGTACACGATCTCGGGAGCCACTCGTCCCTTTATGCACAATGCTCGACCCGTCGGGTGGGATGGGTCGGGTTCCAAGGCGGTAAACCTCCCGCTCTCGACCGTTGCCGTGGCCCCACACCGCGAAACACATAGCGCACAGAAACACGGAATCTTATCGCCATTTTGACTGTCGTTCATTGTTCAGATTCCCGAAGCAGTTTTGACATTGACGCCGCGCCGCCTGAACCATTCGGCAAAGGTAACCACGACAAAGGAGACCATCAGGATACAGGCGCCGAGCGCCAAGACGGCCGGAAGTCTCGCGCATCGGGATCGGTGAACTTGGCAAACTCTCTGTCGCGTGCCCGTGTGGCCGTTTCCTCGATTAGTTGCTCAACACGTTGCAGTCTTCGACGTTCCAGCCGACCGAAACCCGGTCGCCTTCTTTGAACTCGAACTTTTGATCGATGCGACTTTGAATACGGCTGGTGACCGGATCGCTTTCGGCCAGCGCCACCTGCAGCTCCGTCACGTCCCCCAGATATATCTTTTCGACGATCCTGCCGTCGAATATGTTGTCGGCCGACCAGTCCCGGTCGCGCGGAAACACCTGGATGGCTTCGGGACGGATCGAGAAACTGACCGATGCGCCGGAAGATAGTTCCCGGCCGCCGCGGCTGATCACTCTGAGGCCGGTCTCGGTTTCGATGTGGATCGTGCGGGCGGCGGCGTCGTCCGCCGCCTCGGCAGTTGCGGCGATGACCCGACCAGTGAAAATATTGGACGCCCCCATGAAATCGGCGACGAATTGAGTCCGAGGAGTTTGGAATATTTCCTGGGGGGTTCCGAGTTGCTCGAAATTTCCGTTCCGCATCACCGCAACCCGGTCTGACATGCTCATCGCCTCTTCCTGGTCGTGGGTCACGTAGACGAAGGTAATGTCGACCTCGTGTTGAATTCTTCGGAGCTCGAATTGCATGGCCTTTCGAAGTTTTCGATCAAGCGCCCCGAGCGGTTCGTCCAGCAGCAGCACCTTGGGGCGCAACACCAGGGCCCTTGCCAGGGCAACGCGTTGTTGCTGCCCGCCGCTCAGTTGATTGGGACGACGCGATCCAAGACCTTCCAAGTGAACCAACTGAAGAGCTTCCGCCACCAGCTTCCTGACCTCCGGCTCGGCGACCCGTCTGGACTTCAGGCGCAACCCGAAGGCAATGTTGTCCTCGATGGTCAAGTGGGGAAAAAGGGCGTAATTCTGAAATACGATATTGCAGTTGCGCTCATAGGGAGGCAGGTCGTTGACGACCTCGCCATTAATGAGAACGTCGCCCGCGTCCGGGTGTTCCAATCCTCCAATCAACCGAAGTGTGGTGGATTTGCCGCAACCGCTGGGCCCCAGCAGCGAGAAGAACTCCCCTTCCTGAATTATCAAACTCAGATCGTCCACCGCAACGACGTCGCCGAACCGCTTGGTCACGTGTATCAATTCGACGCTCGGAATCTGTTTCATGACAGGCCTCGTTTCTCCAGGCGGGTTCCGATAATGACGATGATCAGCGGCACCAGGATGATCAGGGTTCCCAGGGCGTTGATCATCGGCGATACGCCGAGGCGGATCATGGAATAGACGCGTACAGGCAACGTCGAGGATCCTACCCCGGAGACAAAGAAGGTAATCACGAAATCGTTGAACGACCAGGGAAAGGCCAGCAACGCCGCCGCCATGATTCCCGGCATTAACAGGGGCAAGGTCACTTTCCACATGGTCGTCCATTCATCGGCGCCGAGGTCCATGGCGGCATCTTCCAGACTCCGGTCGATTCGCTGCATCCGGGCGATAATCACCAGAGTGGTGAGGGGAATTGAAAAAGAGATATGGGCCATCAGAATCGTAAAAATTCCGAGCTCCAACTTGATAGAGCTGTAAAACAGGAGAAGGGCAATTCCAATGACGATGTCGGGCATGATCAGCGGGATATAAAGAATGCCCTGATATAGCGCCTTCCCCACGAATCTGGACCGGTACAGGGTAATCGCCGTAATCGTTCCGATGGCGGTGGAAATCAGGACACAAGGAATGGCTATTATGAGACTGGTTTTCAAGGCGTCCAGAATATCGTCG
>JAPULJ010000072.1 GCA_027295145.1 Alphaproteobacteria bacterium
GCGAGGGCACGTTGACGATCGAGGGCGAGACCCACCTCATCCGCACCGACGACGTCGTCTTCATCCCGGCCGGCACGCGACATTCGCTGAGCAACCTTGCCGGCGAGCCGCTCGAGCTGTTCGAGATCTACGCCCCGTCCGGCGAGCGCTTCGACTTCGTCGTCGACGAGGAACAGCGCCCCGCCGGTGGGAGCGGATAATCCGATTATCCGTCATAGTCTTTGATACTCAATTCAGAACCGGCGGAGTTCGGTTCCAGCGGGCGGGTTCACGTGAATAATCCCGGGTGGAAAAATCTCGAACACCGTTTGCCGTCAAGAATAACGCTGCCGGCGCACGGTGCGATGACCACAGCGGCGGCACTCCACCTTCTCCACAGTTCCTGAAGAGCCAAAACCCCATGGTCACTTCGACGATGCGAAAGTCATGAAAATCCAGGAAGCAGAGCAGCCGGCGAAAGAGGTCCATCATTTTGCAGCTTGGCACGGACGGCCGATCCCAACGGCGGGCCGCATCTTCCGGGAATTAGCACAATGCGAATGATTCTCGCTATAGGGTCCTTACCAACCTTCACGCACGATACCGCATCAAACGGTATCCGACCATAGCCGAAGTGGGGAGTGTCGATCGCGCAGTCCCGGCTATGATCCAATGCCGCAAATCGCCCCTCATGGACTCCGCTTCCACGCCCACATAGAATTTCGACGACAACGCGCGTCTGGGAGAACTTCGTGGCGGAGCAACGCGTCCAAAGACGGTTGGCGGCGATCTTGGCTGCCGACGTCGTCGGCTATCCATGTATGTAGAAAGGTACTCCCGGGCCGAGGAACGGCTGAATGCCGCGACCCATGCCTTTGGGGCGTTTCTCGGTGCCGTGGGGCTGGTTTTACTGGTCATTCAAGCCAACAGCATGGGCCGCACCGGCAGCCTGCCCGCGGTCATCGTCTACGGGGCCGCGTTGGTGCTGCTGTTCCTGTTCTCGGCTCTGCATCACGCCGTCTCGCGCCCTCGTATCAAGCAGTTCCTTCTCGCGTTCGATCACTGCGGGATCTATCTGCTCATCGCCGGGACCTACACGCCGTTTTGCCTTCTCATGCCACCCGGGCAGGAATGGACGTTGCTGGCAATCGTCTGGGGTCCGGCCCTGGCGGGCATCATCGTCCAGTTGGCTGCGTTCCTCACCAGGCGAAGTGACGGCTACGAGCGGTTTGCCTTCGTCTTCTACTTGGCGTTGGGATGGATCCCCATTCTGTGGGCCGGCGAGGACGTGTTCAGGAAATTGGAGCCGTTGGGTCTTGCCCTTCTGGTTGCGGGCGGGATCTCCTTCAGCATCGGCGTTGTCTTCTATTTGTGGAAGCGTTTGCCGTACGGCCATGCTGTATGGCACCTGTTCGTCGTTGCTGCCTGTGCTTTCCATTTCTATTCCATTTTCTACTATGTGGTTCCGGAAACGCCCTGAACGGGTTTGGATCGCGGTAGGGAAGCGTGGTGCCCCGCTCTCAGGCGCATGGGTCTGCTTGAGACGACAACATCAACTTATTTTACGCAGACACAGGAAATCACCGGGCTTCTTTACGCTGGATGTGAGGCAGGCGCCGACCGGTTGACCTATCTAGCGTAGCCCGTCCCGGCGTATTTGGGGCGAAAGGGGTCGCGGTAACGCGGCCCCATTATTTTGGTTCTTCCGGGAACAACGGGGAGAGATGACTTCGCCGAACATGAAATAAATCGGTATGCTCTTAATGGGGGTCGGACGGATGTGGTTGTCGGCGGGCAGCACGCGCCAATCGGGAAGAACCTTAATCTTTCCCTGCCTAAGCTGTACGAAGGCGGATTTCCGGATCAAAGTAGCGCCTCCGAATCGACCCGGCGTCCGGCTCTCCGACCAAGTGTTGGACAACGCGATTCCCTCAATGGCATCTCCGCAATGAGATGACGTCGCCGACTGCGGTCGTTGGCCTCGAATGTCACGCCTGGCAACAACATCGGGCGCGGGGAGGGCCAATGAAAATAGGGAAAACTATGGGCTATCTTGCCAATATAGTGCCGACGGGGATGAAGCAAAGGCGCACCGATATTCGGTGTCACTTAGACAAGCTCAGGCAATTCTTGGCGACGGATATTCCCGAAACCGAACGCGCAATCGGGCTGAAGCGCTATGAAACGCTCCGCAGGGAAGCCCTCGCCGCAGGAATCGCGGTGATACCGTAGAATCCGAACCGAAGACGCCACGGGGCAACCCAGGAATGTATCCGCCAGATCACGTGCGGCGGCGGGTCTCGAACCCGGGTTCGGCATTCGGCCGTATGCCAGTATCGGGCCTTAGGCGGTGTTGTCCGGCGCGGAACGTAATTCCGGTAGTCGAGAGTACGGGGCCTGAGCAAAAACACGTTTGAGCAACAACCAAATGAAAGGCATGGCACCATGACGGACGACCCAGCGGATCCTGTTGACCTCGACGAGCGCCGCGGCATGGCCGCTCAGCAAGCCACAACGATTCGCCGTCAGGGTCTCTTTAGGTTCCAGGCTGAGCAGCTCGCCATGCAACGTCGCCACGAGGAGCTCGACAAACTTCTCACGTCGGCTCCGGCCAAAACCTGGCCGGAGGCTGCAGCAATGGCGCAATTTCTTATTCGGATGTTCGCCGACACACCAGAGGCTCAGGATCCGCGCCGCAAAGAGCTTATCGAGCATGCGCTCGACGATCTCACCCGGCTGTGTGACCGCGAGAACGAACATTCATAACAATCACTCACGCGAAACATGCGCCTATCGATCAGTCCGGCACGAGCGTATCGCGCGACGCGGTTCCGCTGCGATGGAATGTGGTTTCGCCGTTTAGCCGCTCAATCACGCTTCCCCATCTGATCTCGACAGCTTTACGGCAATAAGCATCCCATTCTCTCTCCCAAATGTGATCTCGATGTCATCTCCGGGTATCAGCTCTACGATCGAGATGCTTTCTGCGACGAAGAATGTCATTCCGCTGGTCAGCGTAATGGTATGCTTCTCGGCATCGACGAGAGCGATCTTTCCGGTGACTTCATCTGCTTGAGTGACCGACGGCAATAACAGGATGGCTAACGCCGTTATGATATATCGAAGTTGCTTCTTCATTGGTCCTCTTGCGTTCCTGTAGAGCCCGCCGCTTCGACGCCGAACGGCTGTCAAGAACCGCTTGATCTCAAACTGGATCCAGTTCCATGGCGATCGAGCAACAGAATTAGCGGGGCCGCGCGGGTTGCCGGACGTCTCGGCGATAATGAGCACGCGCCGGGACGTCCGCCGCCGGTCGCGCTCGATTTCGTGCGTTGGAGCATCGCGAGCAGCCTCAAGAATATTTGCATTCGAGAAATAAATTCTAGTCATAAGACAAAAATTTTTGATGTAAGAAAAACAATACATTTTATATTCGTGTCATTTTTATTAATAGAACTTTTATGGTTGTTTTTTCTTGTCAAGGGAGCTTGAAACCTTCTCATCAGGACACTATATAATAAGTTCGACTGCCCATTAGGCTGGGCAAGTCAATATCTCGTGTGCTCAATAAAACGCTTTGGTCGTCATGATGGTTCGGATCGGGTTCGCGATCTTTTGGCGAGCTTTGTCGTTCGAACTTGCCGCGTTAGTCGCGACGATCGCTTTGGCGTTGGCGGTCCATTGACCGGTTACGATCCTGCGCCAAACGCGGACAGCGGCGAAGTCCTGACGCATCCCCGTTGGACCGGCGGTTCGCGTGCTGGAATCAACCTGTTCGTGTTGGTCGACACACATCGTACCGAAGGAGTGTAGCTATCATGGCGTCAAACCGGATGCAGGCCGAGGCGGCTCGCCTCAGAGCCCAAGAGAAATTTGCAAAGGCCGCAAACCGTGAAAAGGACGCTTTGACGAAGAGGGACAAGGCATTCGCGGCCGTAATCTCGAAGACGGCGGGACTGCGCTCGCTTCGATTGGCCAAGGAAGCAGCCGACAAAGAAGCGGCCGACAAGGCGGCGTCCTAAAAGGAAGCGTCTGGAAAGAAAGCGTCTGGAAAGAAACCCGGAAAACGTGCCCCAGCCGACAACTCATTACCGGACTCGACCGACGCCGCGCGCAGCGCGACGCCATCCTAGACATAGAAGCAAAGTTCCCAACGCCAATCGGGGCGGCCGTGCGGCGTCCCCATGAGGGTCGTCGTATATATTCCCGCCGGCTAGCGGAATGGTGGTCACGGCGCGCCGCCATGGTGGAGCGGCCTAGGCAGGGGCGCTTCGTTCCGTGGGACGGGGGACGAGGACGTTTGGTGCCATTCTAATCCGCCGCGTGCTGCCGCCGAACTCGTAGCTTCACCAAGCTATCGGGGCGTTCATCGACTCGGCCCGTGAATTGGCTTCGACCATCGTGTTCCGCTCGAAGCGGTTGCCGAGTGGCACATCCACGGCATTGCCATCGCGCGCCACTAACACGCGTCCAGACTTGATCCGTTCCGCAGGCGTCTTAATCTGCGCGGCTTACTCCCGAGACATGGTTGAAGCTCAAGCTGCTGGCGGCGACTCTCGACACCGCGCGTGGAACCCGAGTGACGCAACACGACCTATTGCTGGAAGCGGTCAACGACCTCTTCCACAAATACCGCAAGCAACTCCCCGGCGATGGCGGCTAGCGACGCGTGCTCATACCAGAGAAAACGCACTGCGAATTCTGGCTTCTAGCAAAGACGACATTGCCCGCTCGCAGGACGCCAACTCCTGGGAACTTCGCGCTGTGATCTACCTCGCCGACGTCAGGCACTCACAGGGCAAGACCAGCTACGTGGTATCAACGGGCGCACCGATATCCAGAATGTATAATTTTGCTGACAACGTGCAGGATGGAAGCGCGACCCAAGAACACATCTGGGGGAGTTTCACGGCCGCTCTCGCAACTGATTTGAAGAGTTGTTTCAAATTGCAGATGGGACTCTCAAATTTCGACCTAGAATCTAAAAATTTACGATTTTCTCGCCGTCGAGCGGGCGTCAATGTTTATCCAGGTTGATGGTCACGCTTTGTCCACCGCTCACAATCACCTTGAATAGCTGATGTTCTCCGACGCCGGCTCGAAGCAGCAACAGACCTTTCTCTGCGGCTTCGCGGGGGCTGTTGGCGTGAATATTCGATTCCCATTTGACAAGGTAGGACGTCATCTCCTTTCGACTCCTTTCGGCCAAAAAATTCGAATGTTTCTGTTGCACATGGCAGCCATTCCGCGGGCCCGACTATGCAATTCACCGACGCCTATCTATCTTTCTCCGATATTTCGCTTTAGTTCTTCTACGACCTGTATGACCGTTGGTGGTCGCCCGTCTGCACCAGATTGCTCCTTCCCCCGCAGCGGGAATTTTTGGTAAGTGGCGGTGCTCCTCTAGAGTCGGGCGCATTTGTTCAGTAACTTCCGGTACGACCGGTTACATCGCCAGTCGTTTCCGGAATGATCGATGTGAGCGTTCTCCGGAACCTCGAGGGCAA
>JAPULJ010000720.1 GCA_027295145.1 Alphaproteobacteria bacterium
GCGAGCATCCGCCAATGAACAACGACCATGGTTGCGGCAAGTGAATGCACTTTTTCAGACCCTAAAGGGGCTCGGGCTCGCCCGTTTGATCCTCCTCGGCGGCGTCGGCATCGCCAGTATCGCTTTCCTTATGTTTGTCTCGTCTCGATTGAGCGCGCCGGCCATGGTGCTGCTCTATGCCGAGCTGGACATCAAGGACAGCAACCAGATCATCGCCAAACTCGAAACCGCCAACGTGCCCTACAAGCTGCGGGCCAACGGTACGCAAATTTTTGTGCCCTCGGACAAGGCCTTGCGCATGCGCATGACCCTGGCCCAGGAAGGCCTGCCAAGAGGCGGGTCCGTGGGCTACGAAATTTTCGACCGGTCCGAGGCGGTGGGTTCGTCAAGTTTCGTGCAGAAAATTAATCGCCTGCGGGCCCTGGAGGGCGAGCTCGCCCGAACCATCTCTTCGATGGTGCAAGTCCGCACCGCGCGAATCCACTTGGTAATGCCGAGGCGCCAGCTTTTCGCCAGAGACAAACAGGTGGCGAGCGCGTCGATCGTGGTGCAGACCTATCGCGGCGCACGGCTGTCGAGCTCACAGGTGTTGGCCATCCAACACCTTGTTGCTGCTGCCGTTCCCGGTCTCAGGCCCGATCGGATATCGATCGTCGATGGCCGCGGCAACCTACTCGCACGAGGTACCAAGGAAGGCGCAACGCCGCAGATGGCAGCGCGCAATTCCAATGAAATGCGTCGCGCTTATGAAACCCGCCTGGCCCGCAAAATCGAGACGATTATCGGCCGTTCGATCGGCTCGAGGAAAGTCCGCGCCCAAGTCACCGCTTCCATGGATTTCGACCGTATCACCATCGCCATGGAAGATTACGATCCCGACCGCCGGGTGGTGCGCTCGATCCAGACGATCGAGGAAAAATCGATCGAAAAGAACAGCAGCGGTAACAAACCAGTAACCGCCGGCAGCAACCTTCGGCGCACCGGGGCCCAGGAGAACGAAACAGTCAAGGGCAGCTCGCGGGAGAAAACGAAAACGCGCGAGCGGGTGAACTACGAAATTACCAAGACAGTTCGGAACGAAGTCCGGATTACCGGAACCGTCA
Organism: Alphaproteobacteria bacterium; assembly: GCA_027295145.1. Taxonomy (GTDB): domain Bacteria; phylum Pseudomonadota; class Alphaproteobacteria; order JAPULJ01; family JAPULJ01; genus JAPULJ01. The sequence continues at coordinate 1,104 of JAPULJ010000720.1, forward strand.
AACGCCTGTCGGTCGCGGTCCTAATCGACGGTACCTATTCAAGCCCCGCGGCCGGTAGCACCGCTGGCAGCACAGCCACTAAACCGGTCTACAAGGCGCGATCCAAGGAGGACATCGCCCAAATTACCGCGCTGGTCCGCTCGGCGATCGGATTCGATGCGAAGCGCGGCGATGTAGTCAAGGTCGTCAATATGAAGTTTTCGGACGGGGCTCCCCAGGCAGCGATCGAGGACTCCGGCCCATTCCTGGGAATGACCAAGGACGATTACATGCGGGCCGCCGAGGTGGCCATTCTGGCGATCCTGGCTCTTCTGGTGTTGATGATCGTGATCCGCCCGCTGATGCGCCGGCTCCTTGACAGCGAACCGTTTATCAGGGGCAAACCCGTGAGCACCAACCAGGATGGCGCCGCGGTCGCCCTTACCGGACCCGATGGGACCGAGCGGCTCCCCCCGCCCAAGGAAAGCGACATGATCGACATCGCACAGGTCGAAGGCCGGGTCCAGGCTTCGGCGATCAAAAAAGTGGGCGATATTGTCGACAATCATCCTGAAGAGACCGTCGCCATTATGCGCAACTGGATGTACGAGGAAGCCTAGCGCCAATGGCCATACAGACAAAAACCGTGGATTTTAATAGCCTCCGGGGTACTGACAAGGCCGCGATCCTGTTGCTGTCGCTTGGCGAGGATCACGCGGTAAAGTTGTTCGGGTTGATGGAAGATGAGGAGATCAGGGAACTCTCACAATCGATGGCCGCGCTCGGTTCGGTCAATTCGACAATCATCGAGCGCCTGCTCATCGAGTTCAGTGACATGGTTTCTACAACTGGCTCGGTCGTCGGTTCGATGGACAGCACCGAGAGGTTACTGAATAAGGTCCTCGACGAGGAACGGGTCAACTCGATCATGGAGGAGATCCGAGGCCCCGCCGGACGCACGATGTGGGACAAGCTCGGCAACGTCAACGAAACCGTCCTCGCCAACTATCTGAAGAACGAATATCCCCAAACGGTTGCCGTGGTGCTGTCGCGAATTCGCCCCGAACATGCCGCCGCTGTGTTGACGCGCCTGCCCGAAGGTATGTCGCTGGAGGTGATGAACCGGATGCTGCAGATGGAGGCGGTTCAGCGCGAGGTGCTCGACGACATCGAACGCACCTTGCGCACCGAGTTCATGTCCAACATCGCCCGGACCAATCGCCGCGACGCCCACGAGATGATGGCGGAGATTTTCAATTTTTTCGACCGTGCTTCGGAACAAAATTTCATGACCGCGCTCGAAGAGCGCAACAAAGAAGCAGCCGAGCGTATCAGGGGGCTGATGTTCACCTTCGACGATCTCGGGCAACTCGACCCGGCGAGCGCGCAAACGCTTCTGCGCAAGGTCGCCAAGCCGAAGTTGATCCTGGCGCTGAAGGGCGCCAACGAGGCACTACGCGACTTCTTCTTTTCGAACATGTCGGAACGCGGTGGCCGATTGCTGCGCGAGGAACTGGCCGAAATGGGTCCGGTGCGGATGCGCGATGTCGACGAAGCCCAAGCCGCTGTTGTGCTTCAAGCTAAGGATCTGGCCGCCGCGGGCGAGATCATGATTGTCGACGAAAAGGATGACGAGCTTGTCTACTAACGAGACGACACAAGTGTCCCATAGGGAAAAATTTCTCTTCGAGCGGTCTTTTGACGAGGGCCTCGGGGCGAAAAAGGACCCTCACATCGAAGAGGCCTTCGCGCGCGGGCGGGAGGAAGGCATCAAAGCGGCGCGCCTGGAATCCGAGCACATTCTAGCGACCGAGACCGCCAAATTGCTTGAACGGCTGGCCGGCCTCGAGGCGATGCGAGCCGAGCTCGGCAAGAGTATGACACGCCAAGCGGTCGAACTCGCCACCGGTTTGGTCCGCAAGATGATGCCCAACCTGAGTAAGCGCGGCGGTTTTGCCGAGGTAGAGGCTTTGCTGGTCGATATGCTGAACCGCGTGCTCGAGGAACCGCGCGTGGTATTCCGGGTCCCCGACGCCATGCTCGACGCAATGCAGGCACGGATCGGCGTTCTGGCCAAGAAAGCAGCCTATGCCGGTGAGATCGTGTTGATCGCCGACGACCGATTGGGTTCTTCCGACTGCCTCGTGGAATGGGCCGATGGCGGCGCCGAACGCAACCTGGACCGCCTCTGGAACGAAGTGGACGCGATGCTCGCCCGGGCCCTAGATACATCTTTTAATAGTATATCGCCGCCGAGCGATCCAACCCCCAATACAATCCAATCCTAGGAGTCTGCCAACATGGCCGATGAAGAAAAACTCAACCTCGAGGAGCTTCCCGCAGATTCAGAACCGGAAGACGACGATCCGATGGCCGCGGCAATGGCGGCGGAGGATCCCATGGCGGCCGCAATGGCCGGCGACCCGAAGGCAGCTGAGATGGCCGCGGGCAGCGACAGCGGTGGGGAGGCCGCTGCTGACGGGACCACCAAAGGGTTGGAAGCCATTTTCGATATCCCCGTCCAAGTCTCGGCGGTTCTTGGCAAAGCGACGATGCAAGTCAATCAACTCCTCAAGCTGGGGCGCGGTGCCGTCGTTGAGCTCGATCGCAAGGTCGGTGAAGCTGTCGATATTTACGTCAATAATCGCCTTGTTGCGCGCGGCGAAGTGGTGATCGTCGATGAGCGCCTCGGCGTGACTATGACGGAAATCATCAAGTCGGATGTTAGCTAGCCTTGAGCGGTACATAAGGGAACCTGGAGTAGAACAATGCGATTGCTGATCGTTGGTGCGCTGCAAGGACATATCAGCGAGGCGGCCAAGATTGCCATGGAACACGGCGCCAAAGTGGTTCAGGTAGACTCCACCATCGCGGCGCTCTCCATGCTGCGCGGGGGCGAAGGCGCCGATCTGGTCATGGTCGATGTCAATCTCGATGTGAAGGGGTTGATCGATAACCTGACCTCTGAGCGCATCAGCGTTCCGGTCATCGCTTGTGGAATCGGCAACGAAACCGAAGCCGCCGTCGCAGCGGTCAAGGCCGGTGCCAAGGAATACGTGCCGCTGCCGCCCGACCCCGAAATGATCGCCGCCATTCTGGAAGCCGCGACGGAGGAATCGAGCGCTATCATTTACGGTCCTGGCCCTATGCAGAAAGCCCTGGCGCTGGCCGACCAGATCGCTCCTTCCGGCGCCAGCGTGCTTATCGTCGGCGAATCGGGGACGGGCAAGGAACTAGTTGCCCGAGCCATCCATAAAAAAAGTAAGCGCTCGGAACAGAAATTCGTTAGCGTCAACTGCGCCGCGATCCCTGAAAACTTATTGGAATCAGAGCTTTTTGGGCACGAGAAAGGCGCCTTCACCGGCGCCATTGCCCGCCGCATCGGAAAATTTGAGGAAGCCAGCGGAGGCACCCTTCTGCTCGACGAGATCAGCGAAATGGACCCCCGCCTACAGGCCAAGCTCCTGCGCGCCATCCAGGAACGCGAGATCGACAGGGTCGGTGGCTCGCAACCGGTAAAGATTGATATACGGCTGTTGGCGACCACCAATTGCGATCTCACGGAGGAGGTCCGTGCAGGCCGCTTCCGAGAAGATCTTTATTTTCGCTTGAACGTCGTCACGCTGAGCTTGCCGCCCCTGCGCGATCGCCCCGAAGATATCAAACTTCTAGCCAAGCACTTCGGTGCGAAATATGCCGAGGTCAACGCACAGCCTGAACGGCCAATTAGTTCCGAGGTTTTAGCTATGTTGGCCAGCCACTACTGGCGGGGCAATGTGCGCGAATTGGAGAATACGATGCACCGGGCGGTCCTGTTGGCGAAGGGCGACACGATCACACCGGATGCCATCCTTCTGTCGAACGAATTGGGCACTATTGGGGATGCCGAAACGGGATCCGCCGAGGGCTCCCCAAACATGGTTGGGCGCACCGTCGCCGACGTCGAGCGCGACCTGATTCTCAACACGCTCCAGCACTGCTTGGGCAACCGAACCCATGCGGCAAATATTCTCGGCATCTCGATCCGCACCCTGCGCAACAAACTCAAGCTCTACGGCGATCAGGGTGTCCCGGTCCCCGGGCCGCGCGAAGCGGAGCGCGCTGTAGTCTAGTGGACATCCACGCCGATGGCTGACGCCGCCGAGACCCAAACCATAGATCAGGCCGCTAGACCCAGCGGCGGCTCGAGAATTATTTCCGCGATACTGAAGCGCGGCGACATAGCGCTGGCGCTCGGCGTCACCTGCATCATCGTCATCCTGATCCTGCCGATGCCGCGCTGGCTCCTGGATTTCGGGCTGGCGATTTCGATCACCCTCGCTATCTTGATCATGATGGTCGCGCTGTTCATCTCGCGGCCGCTCGATTTCAGCTCGTTTCCTACGATCCTGCTCATCGCAACGATGTTGCGATTATCGCTCAATCTGGCGTCGACGCGATTGATCCTTAGCAACGGTCACGAAGGACCTGCCGCCGCTGGTCAAGTGATCCAGGCCTTCGGCAGCTTTGTCATGGGCGGCAATTTCGTCATCGGATTGATCGTCTTCGCGATACTCGTTTTGGTGAATTTCGTCGTCATCACCAAAGGTTCGGGGCGCATTGCCGAGGTCTCGGCCCGTTTCAGCCTCGACGCCATGCCGGGTAAACAGATGGCGATCGACGCCGACCTCTCCGCCGGCTTGATCGATGAGGACGAGGCCCGCACAAGACGCCGCGAGGTCGAAGACGAAAGCACGTTCTTCGGTTCCATGGACGGCGCCGCCAAGTTCGTCCGCGGTGATGCAATCGCCGGTCTCATCATTACCTTCATCAACATCATCGGCGGCATAATTATCGGCGTTGCGCAGCAGGATATGACCATATCCGCCGCTGCCC
>JAPULJ010000721.1 GCA_027295145.1 Alphaproteobacteria bacterium
CCTGGGCCTCGGGAATAAGGCCCTGCGCCAGCATGACTTTTATTCGATCTTCGAATGTGATGCCGGGAATCGTCGATTCGGCCACCGCAGAATTTTCCGTTCGATCCCGCTCATTGCAGAACACCAACCTGTCGTCGGCATCGTAAACGGTCACGGTTTCGTTCAAGGCGTTGAAAGCAGCGATCAATTGACGGGAACTCTCCTCGGCCCGCTTGCGTTCGGTGATGTCCGTATTCACGAGAAACGTCGCGCCCTCCGGGGTCCGTTCCTCGCGGAGCTCGAGCCAGCGCCCGTCCCGCCGCTGCTGTACCAGCGGGCCCGAAGGATTTCGGTGCTGTTCCATGCGCGCGCGGATAAAGGCCTCCTCGTCGCCAATGGCGCTGAGTATGCGATTGGCGGCGATGTTCTCTCTAAGCATTTCCTCGAAAGAGATGCCTGGTACGATTTTAGGAGCAAGGTCCGGGTTCAGTTCCTTGAAGCGACGGTTACTGAAGACCAAGCGGTCATCGGCATCGAACAGTGCGAAGCCGTCCGATACGCTGTCAATCGCCGCCATAAATTGCTTTTGTGCGCTTTTTACCTCGGCCTCGGCCTCTGCATCTTGACTGGTACTGGATGGGGATTCGCCAGATCGGATATTTTCAACTGGCACGGACTTCCCCTGGCCGGCCGCAGAAACTTTGTCGCGATCAAAGTCGGGCATGACATGCCCCTTCCGACACTACTCCCCTGCTCTCAGTATACATAAATTTACATACGGGCAGTTACTAATAAAAAAATGGCATTATGTCGGTGGTTTGGACAAATAATTCCTATAAAAATGGTAATACCTATAATTAATTCTTGTTAAAAGAGCATATTCTTCAACACGAGGCACCGCCGACCGCGCCTGGCTATTGCCTTTGGCGGCGCGGAAGTGGCGTGGGCGGCCACGCTTCATCCAAGTTCATGAATCGTCGAGGACCTTTCGCACCGCGCGGGCGAGATCGGCCCTGCGAAACGGTTTCTGCAGCAATTCCGCATCCGCGTCGAGCCGGTCGTGATGCGCAACCGCGTTCTCCGTGTAGCCGGACATGTACAGCACCTTGATCCCTAATTCGCGCCGCGCGACCTCGGCGGCCAACTCGCGCCCGTTCATACCGCCGGGCATCACGACGTCGGTCAGCAGAAGATCGACCCCTGTCGTCGTATCCAGTTGATCCAGCGCGGCCGTCCCGTTGGCCGCCTCCAGGGTCTGATAGCCCAAACTACTCAGAAGCGCGACCGCCAGAATGCGCACGTTCGAGTCGTCTTCGACGACCAACACAGTCTCGCCGCGGGCGACCGGCACCTCGTCCGTCACCGGCCTCCGCTCGACGGTCGCCGTCCCGGTAGAGCGCGGCAGATAGAGCTTGATCGTCGTGCCTTCACCTTGTTCGCTGTAGATCGTCACATGCCCGCCCGACTGTTTGACGAAGCCATAGACCATAGAAAGGCCGAGCCCGCTGCCGGCGCCGACCGCCTTGGTCGTGAAGAACGGCTCGAATGCGTGCTCCCGTACCTGCGCCGGCATCCCGGTCCCTGTGTCGGTGACGGCCAGCATGACATATTGACCCGGTTTGACCTCGGCTAGGGCCGCGACATAGTCATCGTCGAGCCGGGCATTGACGGTCTCGATGGTCAACTTGCCGCCACCCGGCATCGCATCCCGAGCGTTGATCGCGAGATTGACAAGAGCATTTTCGAGTTGGGCCGGATCCACCTCGCAGTTCCAAAGGCCGGCGGCGGTAACGGTTTGGATTTCGATATGCTCCTCCAGGATTCGGTGCAGCAGGCCGGTGGTATTCGCGATCAGATTATTGGCGTTGATAATCTCCGGGCTCAGAACCTGTTTGCGCGAAAACGCCAGCAGGTGCTGGGTCAGGTCCGCGGCGCGTTCGGTTGCACGGAACAAGGCGATCAGGTTTTGGTTGCTCTGGCCGAGTTTGTCTCCAAGCAATTCGGCGTTGCCCCAAATCACGGCCAGCATGTTGTTGAAATCGTGCGCCACACCGGCCGTGAGCTGGCCGACAGCCTCCATCTTCTGGGCTTGGCGGAGCTGATCTTCGGCTCGTTTCTGCTCGGTGATGTCTTGGGTAATGCCATTGGACCGAATGATCTCGCCGCGCTCGTTCAGGACCGGTTCCTCAATGGCGTGCAGATGACGAACTTCGCCCGCTGTATTTATCAGCCGGTACTCGATGTCCAATCTGCTCTTCATTTCTGTGGCTTTGCGGGCCGCCTCGTCGAAGCGCTCTCGGTCTTCAGGATGGATCCACGCGAGGTCTGCCGCGTGTGACGAGAGCATGGCCGTCAATTCAGCACCCGAAGCGACGCCATACATGGTCGCCAGTCCCTCGGAGCAGTAGATGGCCTTATCCTCGTTCGCGTCCCATACCCAATAGCCGATCTTGGCAATTTCGGCGGCTTTCGAGAGACGAGCCTCGCTCTCGCGCAGAGTCTACTCGGATTTTGTCTGCGTGTCTTGCAGCTCGTTGTAGGAGCGCATGACCATCCCGAGTTCATCATTCGACGTCAAGGCGACAGGGCTTGGTTTCTGACCGAGTTTCGCCGAGCAAAT
>JAPULJ010000722.1 GCA_027295145.1 Alphaproteobacteria bacterium
ATAGGCCTCTCCGACGATGTAGTTCTTGAACGGCAAAATGCCGTTGTTGTAAGCGGCGCCGCCCCAAAACATCGCACTGGTCGACATCAAGCTGCGCTCTGCCGCCTGTATGATCGGCAGGTGGCATTTTCCGCAAGCTTCCCGCACCACACGGTAGTCGCTTGGATTAATGAACCGGATAAAGGCTGGGTCCTCACGATTTAGGAGTCCGTAGCTGCCCTTGGGGTTGGCGCTTGAAGGGTAATGCCAAGTTTCGGGATATCGCGGCTTAACGTGCGCTTCGTCCAAAGCCGCACGGTAAGACGGATCACCGGGGTTACGTCCCTCAGGCCGGCTCGCGACAGCATTTCCGCCATGGCAATCGGTGCACCCCAGAACCACGGCGGGGTTCGCGTGCATGGTCGGCTGATCGGTTGTCTCGTGGCATGACAGGCAGCCGGCGCTGTTCGTCTCGGCGACCGAACGATCCTGTGCCCGAGGCGCTTCTGTGGCGGCGGGCAGGTTATCGCCGGGGTTGGCAAAATGAGGTTCGTAAAGCTTGTGTTCCTCATTGGCTTCGCAGGCCGTGAAAGCCATTGCTACGGCGAGAAGAACTGCCCCTAGAATGTAAGTTCGTTTTCGGATCTTGCAGCCCCCAGCACAGGGATTAGAACGTCAGTGTCAAATTCACCAAAACCGAATAAAACAAATCCTGATCTCGCTCGGTCTCAAACAGCTCCTTGAATCCCTCGCCGGCAAACAATACCGCGCCGGATGCCCGAAGAACGACATTCTGAATGAATAGCGGGCGCCATATCAACGATGCCGAGACGTCCCACCCGATTTCGCGGTCGATATCCCCCTGGTTGCGCAGAAATTCCAACGATGAGGTATTGACGAACTCCAAATAATTGACGTTCGTAGACAGGCGAAGCTCAGGTGTCAGGTCGACATCTGTGCCAAGTCCGTAAAGACGCAAGCCGGGGTTGTTGAAATTCGACTGCCCTTGCTCTTTGGAGGTCCTCAACGAGGGAAGCACGGCGTTGCGTCCGGAGAGCGCCACGCCGCCGCCACCGATGAGGGGGATCGCTTGCCGAATCCAGTAGCTCGTATCGGCTCCCGCGAACTGGGGGTTTTCGAAGACCGCGTCGAATCCCTCTTCCTTATCGTCGAAAGGGTCTGGATCTCCGCTCGCATAGAGGAACGAGCCACGTAAGCGAAACCAAGAAAAGTCCATCGACGGTTCCACAGCCACGAACCAGGCCCCTATATCTCCGGAAGAACCGTCGCCTGCAAACTGGTTGTTATCGTCCTGGCCAAACGCGTAGTAAAAGGAGCCCGTTAGGTTGAGCCTGTCGAAGTGTCCGTCCCCGTTGAGGCCTAGGTACGTGACATTGTAGCTACGCGGTCGCTCGTCGCCGATGGACGCTGGGCGTTCGAGAAAGCCGTTTTTGTTGAAGAAGAACTTTCCGTCCTCATCGTTACGATTATGCAACAACGTGACTTGCGACGTAAAACCGAGTACTGGGAAATCCTGCCAGTAGAGGTTTGCCACATAAATGTCGTCGTCGCGCAAAGGCTTCCCTAGGTCATTCAATCCAGAGTTCGTGTCCTTTTCAAGCCGCCGGAACCAGCCGAGATTGTATTGGAAGATGTTGTTGTCGCGATTTCCAAATACCCTAACGCCCAGAGGCTGATCCTGAAACAGAAAGCCCCGGAAATCAGCTTGGAACGGCTGAATCCCCACGCGGATAGAGTCGAAATCGAAGCGATCCGAGACATTGCGAATATGATAGTCGGCGAAGGCCTCCTGCAAGGCGACGTGGTTGGCGCGCCGAGTGGTGCCCTTCGTAGGGTCCCTGAACAGAACCCCCCTTTCCTCAACCTCTGTGTAGTTGTAATTGATCACTGGCGTGAGCCGAATTTCATAGTCTGGCGGCTTGTAGACAGTATCGCCCTTGATAAGAGAAACCGAGCCGATCAAGTTCTCATTGAAAAAAAACTGGTTGACGTCGCCGAATACGTCGAGGGAATTCGGATCGCTCGTGGTCGCGATGCCAACCGGTGTCGGCAATCGTCGCGGTTCGAAGATAGTGTCGGAGATGACCGAGATGTTGATGAACCAGTCGTCGAACAGCGGGCGGTCGCCCTTTAGCGTGTTCTGATTATATGGATCCCAGTACCGTTCGTTCACGCCGATGTTCTCAATCAACCGCCAGCGGTCTGGCACAGGTATCGTCTCGCGCGGCAAGGTCGGCAGAGGCGGGGGGACCGCATCAGGATCGATCTCTGGAAGTGGCTTTCGCTCCGGCAATGGGGCTCCAGGCCGTCGCCGCCCGCCAAGATCCGACGCCGCCAAGTTCACGGCGTCAAAATAAGTAAGGCTTTGCTGAGAGATCACGGCGCTTCCGGCAAACAGTTCAGGCGGCTCGTAACCGCCGGCAACTGCGTGGGAGGTCATGGCTGCCAGAATCGCAAAAACGCCAAGAAGGAAGCGCATAGATCTCATTTTCCTGCGCACACGTTTTGCTCGTTTGAATCAAGAAACGGGGTGAAGGGGCAATTCACGTAACGAAGTGCCGTACCTTGAGGTGAAAGGTTGTCGGCACGGATTGCTATCGGAGCGTTTCCCACCCCAGTTCCCAGGGCGAGCCCCGCGTTATGTAAGCCGAGAAACGCGACTAGATCATCCTGATCGATGCCATCGCCCGAAACGCCTACGCCACCGACCAGGATTCCAACACGATAAATCGGGACACTCCCAGGAAAGATCTGGATGCCGTTGGCGGCACGATTCGATCCTGTCTCTATCTGAAGAGGCAGGTTGGTACAGCGCGCGACCGTATCTCCTGGCGCACCGCCAACAAATGCCAAGTGCTGCGCCAAGTTGTCCAGTATGAGCTCTTCCTGCAGTCCTGTCGAGAACGGACTCCAGTCCGGGAACGGCCGACTGAATGGCCCGTTTGGATTGCCATCAACCCCATCAGGATAAAAGGGCCTGGCTAGGTTGCCGCCCGCGCGATCAGAGAAAGCGGTGCCATCCGTAAGAGCATTTGGTCCAACGAAGGCCTGTGCGTTAGCAACAAAATCGCCAATATCCACCGCCGCAATGTTCGCTCCCGCGGCAATCAAGTCGCCCGCGGCCTCGGTGTTCGAGAACAGCGCGGCCGTACGGGCCTTTTGGAGCGACACATCGATGCCAAAAATAGGAGCATCAGGCGTCCGGACAATTCCGAGAACCGCACCATTGTCGTCAACGACGGAAACGGTAACCTGGGCGTGGCTATTCAAAGGTCGGCGAATCTGTGCGCGGGCACTGAAGGCGGTCTCGAGCGCGTTCGTCAAGATGGTTGTCACCTCGGCCGCGGTCAGACCTACTCCTCCACCGGTCGTGCCATCGATCGGTGGGAATCTGTTGTTGTCCGCCCCATCGACCAAGACGAAGGCATTGATCCCGCTAAATGCCGCGCTATTGTCTGGCCGAATGCCCGAAGCCGCCTGGCCAAAGATCCGCCCAGGTACGATGGCGCCGTCGAAATATCCTCTAACGGTCAACAGTTGCCCGTCCAGTCCATCGATGAAGGGTGGGGCCAGCTGTGGGTTTGAAATCAGCGAATTCACGTCCCGATCCGTGTATCGCAATGACTTGCCCTCGACAGTGATACGGTTAGCTCGAATCCCGGACGGCGCATCGAATCCAACCGTACCGGCAATGGCAACGAGCTCATCGTTGTCTGTATCGAAATCAGATATATTGAGATCGAGACCATAGACTCCATCGGTAATGACACCTATGCCGCCGACAAGATCGCCATCCTTATAGAGTGGCAAACCCCCGGGATCGGCCGATAGGCCGAGGGGCGAGCGCTTGGGTCCAATGAATTCCAGCGGCCCCCCGCCAATGAAAACCACATTCAGGTCCGAGCAGGGTAGCTGGCTGAATTGGACGCCGAATAGCGGTCCCCCGGGTGACAGGAGTTCCCCCGGGTTGAAATGCTCTTGAATTATCTGATTCGCGGTCCGGGTGGTAAAGGCGTTTCCGCGAGATGACAGGTAAGCGCCGGTAACAGCTTTGGCAATTGCTGCCAGCGTATCAGCCACCACTAGACCTTCGAGACCGGTCGTCACTCCACGCCCAGAGGTGATGGTCGCCGTTGTGGCGGCTCCATCCATGCGGAACACCGCAAGTATGTTCCCAACCCGGTCGACGATCGCAACTGTCCCCGATATCCCGCGTGCGATCGCTTCCGCAATTGCTTGCGAGAGGATGGTCTCGACGTTGGCGACCGTCAGGTTCTGATCCACAGCTGGTGAGATATTCTCGTCGCTCCCGCTGCCGTCCCCACCAGGCGAGCAGCCTTGAAGGCATACAATCGTCGCCAAAGCGACGAGACGTAATCGAATGGAGTTCCGAAGAGTCATGCTCTGGCTTACTCAACCAAAGTCTCGTGCGGCATGACTTGAAACACTCCAAATTTGAGTCCAGCCTCGGTTAGATATGCGACGGTGTAATTAATTGGAAAATACTCACTCGACAGATCACCGTTAAACAGATCAAAAGTAAGTTTTCGACCAGACTCGGCAAAACCATTGTCAGCGAGCGTTTCGACGCTTCCGTCCCATGATATCCAGGTGCCATCGAAGGTGAGCTGTGAGGCCGAGCTGGTGCCCGATCGGCGCATCGCGTGGGTTGCCAATGGTAAATCCTCGCCGAGATCAACCGTGAGCGTGATTTTTGCGTCTCTTGGGTTGACGGTGATCGTCGACAACGCGGCACCCTCCAGCATCAATTTATCGGGCATGCTTTGTGGCGATAGAGACAGTTCCCCGCCTTGAATATCGTTGTCGCCTACCGCCGGGTGATCCTCGGTGCTCGACTGAGCAAATTCTTCAAGCAACGCGAAGAGGGATTCTCGATCTAATGGAATCTCTGGTAGAGCAGTTTGAAGCGCGTACGGAGCTTGATCGACCGGCGGCTGAGTATGATTTTCGCTCGGGATCGACCGGTCCAAAAAAATAATCGTCTCGATGGTTGAATTGATCGAGCCTTCGGAGGATCCACCAGGACCATGGATCAAAACAAAACTCTGCCCTGGGAAAAACTTGCTTATTAGCTTATCGATTGGCAATGGAACGCGTGATATCGCGTCCGCCTGCATCGGATCCAGATCTCGCAGATATATGGCGGAGGCTTCTCGCGATGCGAAAAATTCGACAATTTTCTGCAAGCCCGGATCGCTTGCGTGTATGACCAATCGCCCGTCATCACGTTGGATCACTAAGTTTCGATCTGATCCTTGGGCAGCCGTCGTAAGACATAATCCTACTTGCGAAAGCAGCAGAAAAACGCCCGCCAAGGTCGCCAGATTGCAACCGAATCGTTGCCCTCGGATCACTTAGTCCTCCCCGCATGTTCAAGGGCTACTAGACCTGGCCAATGAACAGAGTCGTTCTTATTGTTAGTAATAGACTATGTCGAAATCCGATGCGCATGGCAAGTATGCCAGTGCGCACGCCCCGATCTCTGAGAAGATGGAGCTGCGAGACAACCATCGGCTCACCGAGCGATGGGATGGGGCTAATCTTTCGAGCGGCACATTGGCCCCCATTCAAGGGGTTTAGACTTAGGCCTCTCGGACAAAGCCGGCGACGGCCCGGAAAAGCGAAACATGTTCCGGACTGTGCCTAAAACTTTGGAAGTACGCTTGCGAACTTTACTAGGGCCTCAATATAGACTTCAGGTCTGTAGAGTTCGTCTTTCTCAACAGCGGCGAAGCAAGCGTTGATTGCCGCCTCCAACTGTCCTAAACGCTCCTCGTCAATTAGTTTGGCGATCTTCATCGTTTCTATGACCGAAGCCAAAGCCATGGTCGCTTGCTCCGCAGCCGCATAGTCGGCAAATTCTCCGGCCATGCCCTCTTGGACAATGCCGAACGCCAGCGCTTCAATGTCCTTCGGTTCGAACATGCGAGCGGTCAAGAGATCGATGATCTGATCGGCGGTGGCGCTCAGAGCCTTGGCCGCTTCTACCGTGGCGTCGGCACCTTTGGTTGACGCAGCATGAAGGGCGATCGTTTGCGCCATAAGCTTATCGCCCAGCTCTGTATCGAAATGTTTGGCGATAATACGGAGCATGATCATGTTGGAGTCATTAAGACGCACGATCCCGGGGGGTAGCTGCGTGCCGGCACGCGGCTGCCAGCGCTTATTGCTCATCGGGTGGTGGCAGGCGAAGCAATCGAAGAATACGAGCTCCGGAAAGATACCGTCATACGCACGCTTCGGATCGAGCATCAGATCGATCGTCCGCTTCACGGCAATAGTCTGCCCTATCGCCCAGGTTTGCAGGCCGTTGAAAACCTTCTTGCGCTCTATATAATCCTGATCCACCGCAAAGTGTGCAGGCTGGAGCGCAGTGAAGGTGTCGAGCTCGAAGGACAGGCGTGGATGGCCGGCACCCATCATGCGATGAGTAACGAATCTTGTGTCGTCCCCCAGATGACATGAGAGGCAGAGCTTGGCGCGTGCAAAGGGGTCATCTGTCGGATACATGCCTTTGTCGACGTTGACCTGATGACCCTTGCCTGCAAGGTGCATGCCGATCCATCGGACGCTACCTCCGTGACAGGCCTCGCATCCGACGCCGTCCTCAATTTGGAAAGTCGGGCCACGCAATTCGGGTGCGACGTAATCGGAGTGGCAGATTAGACACTCCTCCGCTGTGTGAGCTTCTGCCAAGCCGAGATTTCGAGCTATTCGTTTGGATTCCTCGTTAAGCAGAACGCTGTAGGC
>JAPULJ010000723.1 GCA_027295145.1 Alphaproteobacteria bacterium
CTCAGACCTTGCGCGACCGCCCCCTCAGGGAGGAAAGCGCGAACCGCGCGCGACAGGACGGGCGCGCCGCCGACGAGGCGATGGCGTAAGCCCTCGAGCATCGCCTGCATGATCAACGGCACCCCGGCCATGACGAAGACATTGCCGATCTGAAAGCCGGGCGCACCGGACACCGGATTGTCGATCAGTGTCGAGCCCTCGGGTACGTCGGCCATCTTGAGCCGTGCCTGGTTGAGGTCATTAGGTTTGTGCTGGCGTTGCATGATCGCCAGCGCCTGAGGGTCGCGGACCAGAGCGACGCCGAACGCTTTGGCGATCGACACGGCGGTGATGTCGTCGTGGGTCGGACCGATGCCGCCGGTCGTGAAAACGTAGTCGAAACGCCCGCGCGCCTCGTTTACGACGGCGATGATGGTCGCCTCGACGTCCGGAATTACCCTTGCCTCGGTCAGGCGGACTCCCCACTCATTCAGCCGGCTGGCGAGGTGGTTCAAGTTGACATCCTTGGTGCGGCCGGAGAGGATTTCGTTGCCGATGATGATCAGGCAAGCGGTGACAATCTTGGCCTCGCGGCCTTTGGATCGCGACGGTTTCGATGCGGTTTTGGAAGATCGGGCTTTACTCATCGGTGGGGGCCGCTGTCAGGGATTATCCGGACCATCATACTCTGTCGAAACTCAGCCGCAAAACAGGACTAGACAATTCTTTCGTATACGGTTGAGTTGAAGGCGTGGGGGCTTGCGTCTAGATTCGGACACGATGGAGTTCTCCCAGTCCCTGATCCCCGGCCGGCTGATCAAGCGCTACAAGCGATTTCTCGCCGATATCGCTTTCGACGACGGCCATGAGGAGACCGCCCACTGTGCCAACCCCGGCTCGATGCTGTCGGTCAGCACGCCGGGAGCGGCCGTCTGGCTGTCGCGTTCGGACAATCCCAAGCGCAAACTGCCGCTGACGCTTGAGTTGATCGAAACAAAGTCCGGCCTTGTCGGCATCAACCCGATGCTGGCAAATCGCCTCGCCGAGGAGGCGATTGAGAGCGGCCGCATCGGTGCGTTGGCCGGATATACCAGCCTGCGCCGCGAGGTCCGCTACGGCGAGAATTCGCGCATCGATATCCTGCTCGAAGCGCCCGAGAAGCCACCCTGCTATGTCGAAGTCAAGAGCGTGACGTTGCGCCGCACAAAAGAATATAGTGGGCCGAACGCCGGTGAAAAAAGTGCGCCCGGCCTGGCCGAATTTCCCGACGCGGTCACCACCCGCGGCGCCAAACATCTGCGCGAACTGGCGGCGGTGGTCCAGGCCGGCGGGCGGGCAGTCATGCTCTACATAGCCCAGCGTAACGATTGCGAGCACTTCGCTATCGCCGCGGATATTGACCCCGGCTACGAACAAGCGTTCTCGGCCGGTCGCGCGGCCGGGGTCGAGATGCTGGCCGTTAGCTGTTCGGTAACGCCGTGGGCGATAGAAGTCTTGGGTGACCTGCCGATCCTGAACTGAGGCCGCCGGCTTGTATTGCCATAACAATGCGAGTTGAATAGATACCCGAACCCAACCTTGCACCGTTCGCGTTTGCGACCTATTTCGGAATTCAGCCTCGGACGCACCGAAATTAAATTTTCTCAACTGAATAATAGAGATTAATATGCAGGACCTCGCTACCGCTACCCGCGCGAAACACTCGGTCAAGATTCACAAGCCCGAGGATTTCGAGGGAATGCGAAAAGCGGGCCGTCTCGCCGCCGAACTACTCGACTTCATCACGCCCTACGTCAAACCAGGAGTATCCACAGGCGCGCTTGATCGGCTGTGTCACGAATACACTCTCGACCATGGCGCCGTGCCCGCGCCGCTAAACTATCGCGGCTTTCCCAAATCGATTTGCGCCTCGGTCAACCGCGTTGTCTGTCACGGCATACCCGACAATGAGCAGATTCTCCACGAGGGCGACATCGTAAATATCGATGTCACGCCGATCGTGGACGGCTGGTACGGCGACAGCAGCCGGATGTTCCCGGTAGGCGAAATCAAGGTTTTGCCGCGACGTTTGATCGACGTGACCTACCAGGCGATGTTGAAGGGAATTGGAGTGATCCGTCCCGGCGCCAGGTTGTCCGATATAGGCAAGGCCATCCAGGACTATGTCGAGCCCGAGCGATTCTCTGTCGTCGAGGATTTCTGCGGCCACGGGCTGGGGCGCATTTTCCACGACGCGCCGAGCGTGCTCCATTACGGGGTATCGCGCCTGCGCAAGGGCCGCGCTGGGTCCCGGCAGGGCGAACCCGCCTACCCGCCCGCGCAGGATATTGAGTTCGAGGAAGGCATGTTCCTGACCGTCGAGCCGATGATCAATGCCGGCAGCCCCGAAGTGTTCATCATGCCCGATGGATGGACCGCGGTAACCCGCGATAAGAAGCTTTCGTCACAATTCGAGCACTCGCTCGGTGTAACCGCGGACGGGTTCGAAATCTTCACCCTCTCACCCAAAGGTTGGCACCAACCGCCCTACGGCTGAGGCCGAAAGTTTAACTCTTTCCAGTGGCGTCTTTTTTCTGCAGAAATACTAGCGTTTTGTCAATCGAACCGATCGAGTTGTCCTCTTGGAAGTGGCGCGCGGCTCGTCTTCCGCCGCCCTACTCGTCCGGGGAAAGTAGAAACTACTTCCGTCACGCCGGATAGGCGTAGAACCAATCGGAATAGGCTCTAGGCCGCGGTCTCGTCGTACGCACCTTTGGCGGCCTCTTCACGCACGATGTCACGGACATGGTCGCGGATCTTGATGAATTTCGGATCCGAGTGCATCTCGAAAGTTCGCGGCCGCGGCAGGTCAACATCGATCACCTCGCGTACCCGCCCCGGATGGGCGGTCATGATAACCGTGCGGTCGGCGAGATAAATCGCCTCGTCGATATCGTGGGTGACCAGCAGCACCGTCTTGCGATCCTGCTCCCACAGCTCCAACAGGAAATCCTGCATCAGTGATCTGGTCAGCGCATCGAGTGCACCGAACGGCTCGTCCATCAGAAGTGTCGAGGGGTTGATCGCGAGGACGGCTGCAATCGCCGCCCGCTGTCGCATGCCGCCGGACAGCTCCGCCGGATGCCGATCGCGGAATTTTAACAGGCCAGTCCGGCGCAGGAGCGTTTCGACCGTCGACTCCACCGGCGCCTTGCCGGCATTGGCCTTGAGCTTCAGTCCGAAGCCGACATTCTCCACCACTGTCAGCCAGGGGAAAAGCGACGTCTGTTGAAACACCACACCTCGATCGGGACCCGGCCCGTTGATCGGCACACCGTCGGAAAGCACTTTCCCGGAACTTGGCGGCTCGAACCCGGCAACCAGGTTCAGGAGTGTCGACTTGCCACAGCCGCTCGCTCCGACAATCGTCACGAATTCCGCATCGGCGACATCCAAGGACACACTGGCCAGCGCCTGAACATCGCCCGAGCGTGTTGCAAACGTCTTGGCGACACCCATGAGCTCAATTCTGGCCACGGAAGGTCTCCATTGTGTTCCAAGCCAGCAATCGATTGCGCACTTGCACCACCGCCAAGTCGGACAGAAAGCCCAACACTCCGATACTCAGCATCGAGGCGATGACGACATCGTTGCGGTAGAATGAATAGGAATCGTTGAGCAGGTAGCCGAGACCGGATCGCACGGCGAGGATTTCCGCCACGACGACCAGCACCCAGGCGATGCCCATGGAAAGCCGGATGCCAGTCATTATCGAGGGCAAGGCGCCAGGCAAAATCACGCGGACAATTAATTCACGCTCGTTCGCACCCATCATGCACGCGGCCTTATACAGCGTGGCATCGATCTGTCGCACACCATGCGTGGTGTTGACGACAGTCGGGAAGAAAGCGCCCAGTCCGATCAAAAATATCGCCGGTGGGTTGCCGATCCCGAAGAAGACCAGCGATATCGGCACCCAAGCGGTCACCGGAATGTTTCGCAAGACCTGGATCGTCGGGTCGAGCGTCCGCTCGAAGCCGCGCGAGAGCCCGATCAGCAGGCCCAGAATGACCCCTAGCGTGACGCCCCAGCCGAAGCCAACGAGCACACGCCATGTGCTCCCAAAGGCATGGTCGAACCATGTGGCGGAATAGCGGGCAGCCTCACCGGTCAAGCCCGTTACCAAGTCAAACCAGATTGTCACGACCTGAATCGGCCCTGGTATGACATTCGCACGAACGAAACCAACTTCGACACTGCCCTGCCAAACCAGCAGGACACCAAGCGGAAACGCGACGTATTGCACGAAGCGGATCATCCGCTTCCGGGACGCGCGTTGCGGTGCGTCCGGCACCGCGATACCGCGCGTCCCTTTCTCTACAACTTCATCGGACACGTTCTCTACAACTTCATCGGATACGGACTAACCCCGTGACGGGCCGCCTACCACTTGCTTAGGTAAGAAACCGGCTTGCCAGTGGCCTTTGATAGGAACGTCAGGTTGACCACGCCGTCGACCTTAGATGATAAGTCCTGCTTCGACCAGCCAAGCATATTCAGCTGTTTTGCCATCGCCTTCAGGTCAACCACGTTGGTCCGGTAGTGATAGCGCAGATACGTTTTTTCGGTTTTCTCGATCACAGACGGCGGGAAACGAGAGTATTTTTTCTCGAAAGCAATCTGTGCGCTCATATTGCCGATGAATTGGTTCATCGCTTCGACATGCGAGGCGACGATTCGCTGCACGAGATCTGGGTTTTTCTCAATCAGGCTCTTCTGAACGATGAAGCCGATCTCTTGCTTGCCGTACCGTCCTTTGTACAAATGCTTGACCATCTTTGCGCCGGACTTCTGGATGGCAAGCTCTGCGAAGCCGGCCAACGCCATCACCATGTCGACCTCACCGCTGCCAACCGCGCGTGGATGGAGGTGGAACGGCACGTTGATAATCTTCACGTCTTTGGCGCCGTCGACACCGATCGACGACAAATACTGTAACAACTTGGCGTTCTGCATGGAGCCAGTCGGCACTCCGATCTTGACCAGATTGCCGGCAGCCTTACGCTTCATGATCGCGGCCTTCACCGATGCATCGGTCGTGCCCGCCGCGAAGTTCTTGCCCGCGGTCAGCACGTTGTAACCACCGCCCCATCCGGCGACCCAGACCACCTTGATATTCTGTTCGAGCGCACGCGCCAGATGCTGCGCCGTGGTGTTCGCAATATGAATTTCGCCCTGATCGAGCGCTTTCATCGCCGTAGTGCTGGAACGAAAATCTTTCAGTTCGTATTGGATGTTAAACTTCTTGCCAGCTGCCACGATCGTCGTACGAAGCGCGCCCATAGCGCCGAGTTGCACGCCATGGCGCACAACTTCCGCCGAAGCTGTACCCGGGACGAAGCCGGATACCAGAGCGCCACAGGCCAAAATGATCGCCGCATAATATTGGGTCAAGCCGATACGACTTGTTTTGTTATACATAGTCACCCTCCCATTGTTACAAAGTAGACCCAACAAAAGAGCTAAATGCACTCGGGCGCATATGTCAATCACAAACCCATTGAGCTTTTATTTGAAATACTCCCCTGGGCGGTGTCAGAACCAATCTGCTTGAGGCGTATGGTGAGGTTCCGTGGCCTTCGGCAACAGGCGATCCATCCCTTTGATTCAACAATTAGCCCGAGGTGATCCGCCTCGCGATGATTATGGATGTCCGCTATCCGCTGCTGCTCGGGCCGCATCTACTGCGTTCCCTGACGCAGGGCTTCGATAGCGGCCTACACCGCGAGCGACTGCGACGTCGCGACGGCATTCGCCCAAATCACGGTGTACCGACCGGAGACATACGGATTAAGCCAGTAATTACCAAGCTACGACCCGACGTCGGGCATCCGGCGGTATGCGCCTTCGGGAGCCGAACGTTGGGATCAGTTGTGCGCCGCGCCGGGGTGGATCACGACGCCTTCAAGTTTTTCGACATAACGGAGGAAATTGTACTTGTCCTCGATGCCGTCGGTCGGCTTGCGGTCTTCCCATTTCCAGGGATATTTCTTGAACGGCTCGATCTTGGCGACGATATAAGCCATTTCCCCGCCCTCCCACGAGGCCAGGAAACTGCTCTCGAACTCATCGAGCGTGCGCGCTGTCGCGGCGTTCAGGCAACCGGCGCCGGCCGCCATCATGGCCAGATCGGTGTTGCGCGAAGTGTGGGTCGGCGGCCCGCCGATATTCTCATAGATGCCGTTATCCATGACAATGACAGTCAGGTTGGGCGGTCGCTCGTTGCCGAGCGTGCACATGGCGCCGGTATTCATCAGAACCGAGCCATCGCTTTCCAGCGCCAATATGCGGCGGTGGGGTAGCGACACCGCCATGCCAAGCGCGGTCGTCGTAACCGAGCCAAGGATGCCCGTGAAGAAGGTGTTGTCTGCGGGTTTATAGTTCCACCAGTCGTCCCAGGTGGCGCCGATCGACGTCGTGACCAGATCCTCTGGGGTCACGTGCGGCGCGATGCGGCGGATTACGTCAATCCTTTCCATAGCCCGTCATCTCCACACAATCGCCGGACATCACCAGGGCGACAGGCCACTGGCTGGAATCGGCGTGATCAATAGCTTTCTTGATCGAAGACTTGATGTCCTCGACCTTGCGCACGGTGCGCCACGGAATGCGCAGCGCATCGAGGATCGGCTCCATTGTCTGGGCGTGGTTATGTCCCCACCAATTTTTTTCACCTAAATCGCCGCGGTAACACATGACCATGACCATGGGCATGGCGTGGCAATAGGCGTAGCGGGCGATCGGCTCCAACGCCTGGCGCAGCCCGGAATTCTCCATGATCATGACGGCCTTCTTGCCGCTCAGATAGGCGCCGGCGACGATACCCGGCAAGTCCGCTTCGTTGGAGACCGGGATGTAACGGATTTCGTTGTCCCTCTCGCAAGCCAAGTAAATGCTGGCGAGCAGCGATTCCGGCAGCGCGGCGACAATACTGACACCGGCTTCTTTCAGCCCCTCAACGAAGACCGACGCGAAGGGAGAGATTGATTGTGTGGCGCCAGTGGGTCGATTACTGCCGGCCTTTTCCATTACCTCATTGGTGGGCATTCCGCTTGGTGCGGAGCCGCCAGCGGCAGCGTCGCCCGCAGACTGTTTCGCCTCAGGCGACGTGTTGAGCGCCGAGACCGACGCCGCGCCAACTGAACGTACTGGGCGTTCGCTGGGATCCTCATCCATCATTGCTGTCAGTACCTTTTCTGGTGTCAACGGCAAACTACGCAATCGGATATCGGTTGCATTGAAAATGGCGTTGGCGATAGCCGGCGCCACGCCGACTAAGCCGGGTTCCCCGATCCCGCGGGCGCCGAACGGGCCGGTCGGCTCGGGATTCTCCACGATGATCGGATGGATCTCATAGGGCACTTCGTGAGCGCCGGGTATCTTGTAGTCCATGAAAGATGGGTTCACCATCCGGCCACCGTCCCAGACCAATTCTTCGAAGAGCGCATAACCGAGCCCCTGCGCGAAACCGCCCTGGATCTGACCTTCGACCGCCGAGGGGTTGATCGCCTTTCCGACATCGTGGGCCAGCCAGGCGCGGGCGACGTCTGTCTTGCCGGTCGTTTCGTCGACCTCGACCTCGATCGCATGCGCGCCGAACAAATAGACGCCAAGGTTAGCGAATGGGAACCCGGTCATCGCGGTGCGCTTGGGATCGAAGGGCTCACCGTCATACAGAAAAGTGCTCTGACCGATGATTGGCCCGCCTGCGCCGAAAAGCGAAAACATCGAGACATCGAAGAAGCCGACGCTGACATCCGTGCCTTTGATCTGGACTTTGCCCCCTGGGACAAGTTCCAGGTCAGCCTCGCCGGCCTCCAGCATGATCGAGGCGGCTTTCAATATCTTATCGCGAACCTCGTTGGCGGCGTCACGCACCGCGCGGCCAACCATGTAGGTTATCCGGCTCGCCCCCGTGCCCCAGTTGTACGGAGAGGTGTCGGAATCGGGAGCGACGAAATTGACCATCCCGACGTCGACTTGCAACGCTTCGGCGCAAATCTGGGCCAATGCCGTGTCGGATCCCTGGCCGTTGTCGACCGCGCCTGTGGAGAGCACGACGCTGCCATCCTCGGCCAACCGGGCGATGGCGCCCGTGGAGAGCAAACCGCAAACATGTGAGAACGCCGAGACGCCGATGCCGCTCGCCTTGCCGCGGCTGGCGCTCGCGCCGCGCTTGGTGGCCCAATCGGACTGCTCGCGCACATTTTCGAGACACTCCGCCAATCCGCACACCTCGACCGTATGGCCGCCGAATTGTTTGTCGCCATTGCGCATGGCATTCTTCAGCCTGAATTCGATTGGGTCCATGCCGAGTTTGTCGGCGAGCTCGTCAATCTGTGATTCGCCTGCAAATGTAACCTGCGGATTGCCAAATCCACGGAACCCGGCTGCGCGCAGTTTGTTCGTGTACACGCAGTGTCCCTCGGCGCGCACGTTGGGAATATTGTAGGGGCCGCGCGCCATCAGCAGACCGAACCCAAGAACCGCTGCGCTGTCGTCGGCATAGGCGCCTGCGTCGTAGAAAAGTTCCGCCTCGCGTGCAAGGATTTTGCCGTCTTTCGTTGCGCCTGTGGCCATGCGAATTCGCGCGCCGTGACGCGATCGGATCATCTGGAAGTCGTCGTCGCGCGACAGAACGACCTTGACCGGCTTGCCGGTCTTGATCGCAAGTGCGGCAGCGATCGGCTGGACGGTCGCCTCCATCTTGCCGCCGAAGGCGCCGCCGACCCGCGGCGTCATGGCGCGCACCTTCGACATCGAAAGGCCGAGCGCTTCGGCCACATTGGCCTGCACGCGATTGATCGACTGGTGCCCTGACCAGATCGTCACTTTGCCGGCATCGTCGACTTCGGCGAGCGCCGCGCAGGGCTCGAGATAGGCGTGCGACTGGGGTTGCGTCTCGTAGATATCTTCGACGATCACGTCGCACTGGTCCCAAGCCGACTTCACGTCGCCTTCGATCAGAACCTGATGCGACAGCACATTCCCGCTGAACTCGGCCTCAAAGATTTTGATGTAGTCGGACAGCCCTTCGTGAAGGATAGTTGCGTCTTGCGCCATTGCCTCGTCGATCGTCATAACCTCGGGCAGTGGCTCGTAATTGATATCGATCAGCCGGGCCGCCCTACGGGCGGTTTTGGCGTCGATTGCGGCAACCGCTGCGACCGGTTGACCGGTGTAGCGGACCTTGTCCTTGGCGAGCAAATGCTCGTCCTTGATCATGCAGCCCATCGGCATGTCGGGATAATCGGCGCCGGTGATGACGACCTTTACGCCGGGCACCTCCATAGCTGCCTTCGTGTCATAGGATAGAATGCGGGCATGCGCGTAGGGGCTTCCAAGGATGGCCCCGTAGAGCATGCCGGGACGCGACAGATCGTCGGTATATTCCGCGCGCCCGGTCAGCTTGCCGCGCGCTTCCAGCCTCGGTATGCGGGCGCCGACGCCCCTAATCGATGGTGTATCATTCATGGCGTCAAGCTCCGGTAACGAGGCGCACGGCGTCCACGACCTTCACATAACCGGAACAGCGACAGAGGTTTCCGGAGATAGCGTTGCGGATTTCCTCTACACCTGCCTCGGGGTTTTCGCGCGCCAGCGCCGTCGCCGACATGACCATGCCGGGCATGCAGAAGCCGCACTGAACGGCGCCGGTGTCGAGGAAGGCCTGTTGCATTGGCGACAATTCGCCATTCTGCTCCAACCCTTCGATCGTTTCGATCTCACGATCGATGACCGTTGCGGCGATAACCAGACAGGACCGTACCGCCTTGCCATCAAGCAGGATGTTGCAAGCACCGCAGAGGCCCTGATTACAACCGCACTTAGCGCCGTTTAGGCCCACTTGCTGGCGCAATACATCCAGTAGGGTGGTCGCTCCATCGGCGCGCACTTGGTGGATCCCGCCGTTAATCTTCAAATCGAATTGCTGCGTCGATGTCATGTCACGCTTCCGCCATGGATTTTGTGATTGTCACAGCCTTTGCGATCAGACGCGGGATCAGCAATCGCCGGTAAGCCGACGAACCACGCACATCGTCGAGGGGATCGCACGCCGCTGAGATCTGCTCTGCCGCTTCGGTAAGTGCCGCCGCACCCATGTCGCTGTCCAGCAATCTTTGCTCAGCAGCCGGCACACGAATAGGCGTCGGGCCACTCGCGCCAACGGCGATACGGATGCGATCGACCTTCGAGGCGCCGTCGAGCGAGAGAGTTACCGCTACGCTGGCCGTGGCGTAATCGCCCTCTACCCGCGAAAATTTCTCGTAGTGACCGTAGCTGCGATTGGCCGCGGGGGGCAGGATCACCGCTTTCAGCAGCTCGTTCTCCTGCAGCTCTGTGGTCATGTAATCCAGGAAAAAATCGGCCGCCGCGATCTCACGAAGATCGGTTGGCCCAACCACCTCGATTAGTGCATCCGCTGCTACGAGCGCTGCCGGATAATCGGCATTCGGATCACCGTGGCTGACCGCGCCGCCGATGGTCCCAAGATTGCGGATCGCGGGATGGGCGATTACCTTGGCCGCCCCGCGAACAACCGCATGGGCATCGATCAACTGATCGCTCGACGCTAATTCGGCGTGGCTGGTCATGGCACCGATCCGAATTGCGCCGTCGGGCTGGCGTTCGATACCCATCAGATCAGAAATTCGATCAAGCGAGATCAGTGCCGGCGGTTCGACCAGCTCGGTATTCATCATCGCGATCAGCGTTTGGCCGCCGGCGAGGAACATGGCTTCCGAATCCTCGGACTTTAGGCGCACCGCCTCATCGATCGTCTCCGGTTTATGTAACTCAACACCCATGGATCAGGCTGCCTTGCTGTTTTCGACCCGCTCGCGGAAATTGTCGGCGAACTTGTCGCACAGTTTTTTAGCGACCTTCTTCATCACACCGTGGCCGTATTTGCCCAAACGACCGACGATCGCGACTTCAGAGCTGTAATAGACCTGGGTCCCACCTGAATCGGCATCGCTCAACCTGAGAACGTTTTCGGCGGAGACCATGCTGGCCCGCGATCCCTCTTCGCCGCGCGTGCGCGAAATGATGTGATCGGGCTCGACTTCCTCGATTACCTCGACCTCGAGGTTGAACTTGGTCTTGATTGGTCCGAGCTTGACCTGCACGTTCGCTAAGTATGTGTTGGGGCCGGTGACTTCTATCGAATCGCAGCCTGGGATACATGGGCCCATCACCTCCGGGTCGATGATGTGCCGCCACACGTATGTGCGCGGCGCCGCGACGGTAAATGCCCCCTCGATCTTCATATACCGCTCCTCATTGCCACCGTTGTTCTAACGTGTTTTCCGTTTTGATAAAATCGGTTCCCCGACATCCATAGAAGCTAACGCACCCACTTTGGCGACGCGAGCCGAATAACGTGAGGGATTGATGGCCTCTGCGCCGGTATCAATGCCCTGCAATGGGGCGACTCGATGCGCGCCAGTCAGGACCAATGCGTCCTTGATTTCGGCCATAGATCCATCTTTGCAATTTTCATATGGAACACCATACACTATGTAATTGAAATTGAAAAGCGTGCCGGCGAATAGGCAGAACACGGTATTGTTGGAGTGACCTGGGATAGCTTGCGAAGGATAATTTACGGAGGTAATCAGGCTGCCAAATCGCCGCTCGGCCAGCAGAACCGACCGCACTTTGCTGGTGGCCATAGACTCCAGCTACACCTCCCAAACCGATCGTCGCTGACACTGTCTAATGCACAGGATGCATATTTCAAATAGAACATCTTCGTTCTACTTGTTGACACAATATAACGATTGTTCCATGCTTCGCATAACAACAGGGTCACTATGCGCTTCGTAGAGAATCCGATGCATCGGGTGCTACAAGCGACCGATTGGAAACGCATATCATGAGGCAAACTGCTGCTGGTTTTGGCAATCAAGATTTGCGCGTATTGGGCAATCGACTGCGGCATTTGCGAGAGCAGCGTCAATGGTCCCTGAAGCGGCTGGCGCAGGAAAGCGGTGTCAGTGTCGCCGCGATCCGCAAGATCGAACTTGGTCAGTCCAATCCCAGCATTCTGACTATTCTCTCCCTCGTGGAGGCGCTGGGCGAATCGATCGACCGGCTGGTCTCCGCGGCACGCGAGGGCGAGGTGCGCATTACAATAACCCGCGGGAATGCTCGATTGGAAAAGCTTGCGGACAATGGCGACCGAACCCGCGACCTTGCCAACCCAGCAATGCGCTGCTCCGTCGTGACCCTGCCTGCCGGGCGCACCCTCAAGGACGCGGGCGGGCAGGAAATGGCTTTTGGTTATATTCTCGACGGGGCTGTGTCGGTAGCGGGCGCCGAGCCGTGCAATGACGGTGACGCGTTCCATGTTTCGTCGTTAACCCGCTTTCGGTTGAAAAGCGGAGGCGGGAAGCAAGCACGTCTGCTCCTGGTGACCGACCTCGCCAGGAACGAAGGGGACGTAGAAGGTCCAGCGGACCAAAATGACTGACACCCAGACGACGCGGAAATACATTGTCGCGAGCGATGTAGGCGGAACCTGCACGGATACGATCGTGATCGCGACGGGCGAGCCCTTCCTCATCGGCAAGGCTTTGTCGACGCCGCCGAATTTCGAGCAGGGCGTCCTCAACTCCATCGAAAAAGCGGCACAGCAAATTGACCTGACGATCGAGGAATTGTTCGCGCAAAGCTACCTCTTCGTGCACGGCTCCACGGTTGTAGACAATACACTTCTGACACGCGACGGCGCCAAGACGGGGCTCATAACAACCGCCGGATTCGAGGACACGCTTCTGGTTACGCGTGGCGCCTATGGCCGCTGGGGCGGGCTGCCTGAAGACCGCATCAAGCACCCGGTCGCGACCGATCGCGCAGCCCCCCTGGTTCCGGGCGAGCGTATTTGCGGCGTTGCCGAGCGCGTCGACTACAAGGGCGCCGTATTGCAGGAGCTTGATGAAGCGGGGGTCGAGGCGGCAGCCCGTTTCCTGGTCGAAGAGAAAGGCGTTGAGGCTATTGCAGTATCTTTCCTCTGGTCGTTCTACAACGACGCTCATGAGCTGAAGGTACGCGATATTGTCGAGCGGGTCGCTCCCGGCGCCTTTGTCACACTGTCGAGCGAAATTGCCCCGATGCCGGGCGAATATGAACGCACTTCGACAACGGTGATAAACGCCTATGCCGGCAAGATCACCCAGAGCTACCTGACCAATCTTTCGAACCTGTTGGGCGAGAAGGGGTATTCCGGACCGATCATGGTCATGCAGGGCTATGGCGGTCTTTTACCGGCCGAGGAAGCCTCAAGGCGCGCGGTTGGAATGATAGAATGCGGCCCGGCTGGTGGGGTTATCGGCGCGAAATTTCTCGGCAACCTGATGGGCGATGCGAACATCATCGCGGCCGACATGGGTGGCACGACCTTCAAGGTTGGCGTCATCCAGGACGGTGAGATGGATTTCGCGCGCGAGCCGATGGTCGACCGCTTCCACTATATAGCCCCCAAGATCGATGTCGTCTCGATCGGCGCCGGCGGCGGCAGCATCGTCTCGCTCGACCCGCGCACCAACATACCGCGCGTGGGCCCGCGCAGCGCGGGCGCGACCCCAGGCCCGATCTGCTACGCCCAGGGCGGCACCGAAGTTACGCTGACCGACGTATTTACTCTGATCGGCTATATGGATCCGGGCAGCTTCCTCGGCGGATCGATCACTCTCGACCTCGACACGACGCGAAAAATTTTCGAGGAGACGATCTCGGGCCCGCTTGGCATGGAAGTCGAGGAGGCGGCCTTCGGCATCTACCGAGTCGCAGCGGCGCAGATCACCGATTTGATCCACGAAATTACGGTCGAGCGCGGCCTCGATCCGCGCGACTACGTTTTGCACGCCTTCGGCGGCTCCGGCCCGCTTCTCTGCGCCATGTTCGGCGCGGAGTTGAACGTGAAACGCATTATCGTGCCCTATACCGCATCGGTGAACTGCGCTTTTGGGCTGGTCTCCGCCGACATTGTCCACGAATATTCGCACACCGCGAACCTTTCCGCAGACTGCGACCCGTCGCGCATCAATGGGTTCTACGAGCCGATGATCGAGCGCGCGCTTGCCCAACTCGCCGCTGAGGGCTTCAGCGATGACCGCATCTCGCTCGAGTGGTCGGTCGACCTGCGTTTTGCCCGCCAAGTGCACGAGGTGACGACGCCCGTCTCGGGCGCCAAGCCGATGGATGCGGCGGCTCTCGAACGGCTAATCGCCGACTTCGAAGGGCTCTATGAACGCAAATATGGCAAAGGTTCAGCCTACCGCGAGGCTGGGGTCGAGATGACTCTGTTCCGCCTCTCAGCACGCGGCCAGCTCGACCGTCCCGACGTCAAACCGCTTGCATTGAACGGCGCAAACGCCGATCAAGCCAAGATGGGTCGCCGCAAGATTTTCGTCGACGCCCGGGACGGCATGGCCGAAGCGGACATTTACGACTTTACCAAGTTGACGCCAGGGGACACTTTCCAGGGACCGGCCGTTATCCACACCCCGATAACGACGATGGTGGTGCAGGACCGTCAATCGGTAACGGTCGACGCCTGGCGCAACGTCGTTATCATTCCGGCGTGAGGTGCCATCATGGATCCGATTACATTCTCGATCATTCGCCACCGCCTTTATCGCGTCGTCGACGAGGCGGTCATCACTTTAAAACACGTCTCCGGCAGCGCGATTACGAACGAAGGCCACGATCTGATGGTCTCTCTCTACCGCGCGGACGGCGCGCTGCTGATGGGCGGCGTTGGCTTTCTGCACCATTTGACCAGCGCGGCAGAAGCCTGCAAGTCGATCATTCGGCGGTTCGAAGGGCGCATCAATGAAGACGACATCTTCCTTCTAAATGATCCATACACGGCGGCGCTACACACCTCCGACGTCTATCTGGTGTCACCGATCCATCACCAGGGTAATCTGGTCGCGTGGAGCGCCTGTTTCGTGCATGTCTACGACATCGGCGCGGCAAATCCGGGGGGATTTAGTCCGGAATCGGTCGACATATTCACCGAGGGCTTCTCTTCGCCGGGCATCCGGCTGGTCGATGGCGGAGAGCTCAACCAGGACGTCATGGACACGCTCCTCAACATGGTGCGCTCACCCGAGATGGTGGCCCTTGATATGCGCTCGATGATCGCGTGCAATAACGTCGCCAAAGACCGCATGCTGGCGCTCATAGAGAAATATGGTTACGAGACCGTCGACGAAGCCTGCGGCACCCTGATCGATCAGTCAGAAAAATTGCTCCGCGAGCGCTTGCGCGAGCTGCCGGACGGAACTTGGCAGTCCCGCCAGTATTTGCAGGCAAAGGACGAAACCTACAAAGTCGTCTTGTCCATGACCAAGAGCGGCGACGAGCTGACCTTTGACTTCACGGGGTCGAGCCCACAGTCGCGATACGCCGTGAATTGTAGCCGATGGGCGTCTCTGGGCGGGCTGTTCGCACCGCTTTTTCCGCTTCTGTGTTACGACATCACTTGGAATGAAGGCGTCGTCAGGCCGGTCAAGATGATTGCGCCCGAGGGCTCGATCGTAAACTGCACGCGCCCGGCGCCTGTCTCGGTCGCCACCGTGGGCGCCATTCAGTCGGTCAACAATGCCGCCTGCTCAACAATCGGCAAAATGCTCGAATCCAGCGAGAAATACGTTGAAGAGGCGACAGCCGTATGGCACGCCAACCATTTCGCCGTCTTTATGTTTGGCCGCAATCAAAAAGGTGGTGAGGCGATCGGCATATTTACAGAAACTTTTGCCGGCGCCGGCGGCGCACGCACCTATTCCGACGGTGTCGATGTCGGCGGCGAGATCCCCAACCCGATCTCGCGTATGGCTAACGTTGAGACAGTCGAATCAACCTTTCCGATCCGCTATCTGTTCCGACGTCGCATGATCGATTCCGGCGGGGCGGGGGAGTACCGCGGCGGTATGGGCATGGAGTTCGCCGTCATGCAGCACGACTCGCCGGACGGAGGCCTTGATTATGTCGTCTCGGGCAAGGGCGTCGATTTCCCAATGAGCGAGGGATTGAGCGGCGGATATCCCGGAGCGCCGAACGACTACATTTGGGTGCACAATAACCAGGTAGTCGACGACGGCAAAAATGTCGACTTCCACTTCGCCCGCAGCCTCGACGAACTACCTGGCGAAAAAGAAACCGTTCCCTGGGGCGTCTATCCGCTAAAGGGCGACGATTGCCTCTATATCCGGTGGAACGGCGGTGGCGGTTATGGCGATCCCCTGGACCGTGACCCAGAGGCGGTGCGGCGCGACATTGTGGAAGGAGTGGTTTCTGCGGAGGCGGCGCACGATGTTTATGGCATTGTGCTCGCGGGTGCGGATGTGGACACGGCCGCCACCGCCGATCGGCGCAAGGCATTGATCGAAGATCGCATCTCACAAGAGGCGGCGGAATGAACCGACGTATTTCCCGTGCGTTGGTCTTAGTCGACACCAAAGACGGCGCTGAGATCCACTGCGCCAAGTGTGGACATGCTATCGGGCCTGGCGGTCAGCCTTGGAAACCAGGCGCAACAGTGCGCGAGGTATCGATGCGGGGTGTCGGCGGCCAAGCCTATACCAGTGGCGAGAAAGTCATTCTACGCCGGTTCAGCTGTCCGAAATGTGGCAGTTTGTTTGACACGGAAACGGCACTTCCAGGAGAGCCGTTCTTAGATGACATCTTGGTGGTCTAACCAAACGGAGCGCCGATTCGGCAGAACACGACAAATGAGTAATAAATCCACATTGCAATCGCCCCTCCCACTTCGTTCGGCGCGTATGCCAGGAGTTGAAACGCGATATGATGTAAAGCATATCGGCCGCCGCCTGCGCGAACTCCGGGTCGACAACGGTTTGACGGTGAACCGCCTCGCGCAGATCGCGCGCGTGCCAGCGAGCACTGTCAGTAAGATCGAGAATGGTCTTTTGCGCCCCAGCCTGGTGCATGCCATCAACTTGGCAAGCGCGCTCGGTGAAAACCTCGGATTTCTTGTCGACGCCTATCGCGGCACGCCCCACGACCGGGTCATCGTTCGCGCCGACGAACGTAAGCAGATCGCCTATCCCGAGTTGGGCATGCGCCTACAGGATCTGAACGGCAACTTCCACTCCGGCGTGCTCGAAGCGCGGGTCGGCAAGTTACAGCCGCTCTGCAATTCGGGCAGCGAGATGATGACCCATTTGGGCGAGGAGTTTAGCTATGTGCTGAGCGGCACGCTGCGCTTCTTTTTCGATATGGAGATTTATGACCTCGTGGCGGGCGATTCGATTCATTTCAAGTCGACCCTAAAGCACCGCTGGGAAAACATCGGCAACGAGCCGGCCGAAGTGCTTTGGGTGTTTTCGGATGGCCTTTCATTCTAACGAATTCACGGATCTGAGGGAGACACCGCGCATGCATGATGTTGAAGTCCGTCCAGAGATTGTCGATCGGGTACTGGCTCGGCGCGGGCGATTCCATCTGTTCGACAAACTCGACCCGCGGAAGACCGCGCTTATCGTTATCGACATGCAGGGAACCTTCGTCGCGCCTGGTTCGCCGGCCGAAGTGCCGGTGGCGCGCGACATTGTCGACAACATCAATCGCCTGGCAAAAGAACTGCGCCGCCTCGACGTCAAGATCGTTTGGGTCACGCATGCCAATTCGCACGACGCGACCGGTAGCGACTGGAACGTGTTTTTTAACCACTTCGTCGCCGACGATATTCGCGAGCTTACGATCAAAAGCCTGTCGCCCGATGGCGACGGCCAAACCGTGTGGCCGGAAATGAGCGTCGAGCCCGGCGACAGGCACATCCAAAAAAATCGGTATAGCGCTCTTATTGCAGGCTCTTCGCAGCTTGAACGCATTTTGCGCAGCCATGGCATTACCAACATTCTTATCACCGGCACCAAAACCGACGTATGTTGCGAGGGGACGGCGCGCGACGCCATGATGCTGGATTTCAACGTAGTCATGGTCTCCGACTGCCTGGCGGCTCTATCCGACGACGAGCATCGTGCAGCGCTAGAGACCGTCATCCAGAATTTCGGCGACGTAATGACGACGGCCGAGGTGCTTTCCGTTCTGTCACAGATTTCTAACACTGAAGCTGCCTGATCGAAGGATAGTTTTCCAATCAAACGAAGGAGGCGATGATGTTGAGAAAGATGTTGATTGTTTTCGCGGTCCTGGTTGTGGCAGCCGTACCGGCTGCGTATGCCAAGACGCTGAAGGTCGCCCTAATACTGCCGGGACCGATCACGGACGGTACTTTCAGCACGGCTGCCTATCAGGGTCTCAAGCAGGCCGAGAAAAAATACGATATCAAGATCTCGATCCAGGAGAACACGCCGTTCGCGAAGTCGGAGGCAGTCTTGCGAAGTTTCGCTCAGGATGGCTACGACATCATCATTGGCCACGGCTTCCAGTTTGCCGAACCAGCTAAGAAAATCCACAAGCAATTCCCCAAGACCTGGTTCATCGTTAACACCGCCAAGGTGGCGGGCGCGCCCAATTTGGCCTCGTTCGACACCCGCTGGGGTGATGCGGGTTACGTTGCTGGCGCTGTCGCCGCTTTGGTCAGCAAAACCGGCATCATCGGCCATATCGGCGGCATCCCGGTGCCGGTGATCAAGGAATATAATGAGGGATTCGCCCGCGGCGCCAAGCGGATGCGCCCGAATATCAAGGTGCTCTCGGCCTATGTCGGTTCCTTTTCCGACGTCGTGAAGGCCAAGGAGATTACCAAATCGCTGATCGAGCGAGGCGCGGATGTCGTAACCGCCACCGGCAACGAAAGCGTCATGGGCACGATCCAGGCGGCACAGGAAGCGAAGGTCATGGCCATCGGAACGGCCTTCGATTCGTGGAAGGCGGCGCCGAACACGATTGTGACCACCGCGCTCGTCAATATGCACGTCAATATCGACATGGCGATCGGTAAAATTATCAACAAGACGATCAAG
Source organism: Alphaproteobacteria bacterium (assembly GCA_027295145.1). GTDB lineage: Bacteria > Pseudomonadota > Alphaproteobacteria > JAPULJ01 > JAPULJ01 > JAPULJ01. The sequence goes on from JAPULJ010000723.1 coordinate 18,981, forward strand.
CCGCAGAACTACCTGCTTGGCTTCAACGAGAACGGCCTTGGTCTCGCCCCGTACCACAATTTCGAAAATAAAATATCGGCGGCGGACAAAGCGAAGATCAAGCAGTTAATCGCCGACATAAAGGCCGGCAAGATAAAGGATCTACCGAAGATCCAGTAATACCGTTCGCCGCCGCGGAACGAAGGGGATGACCATCCGCGACGGCGAACCAGCGCTCGAACTGCGTGGTATCGTCAAGCGTTTCGGAGACGTTGTCGCTAACGACGACGTCTCTTTTTCGATCGGCCGTGGCCAGGTTGTCGGCGTCCTCGGCGAGAACGGCGCCGGTAAGTCGACCCTGATGAACATCGTCTCGGGCCTGATCCCGCCTGACGCCGGTGAGATCCGGATCGACGGCGCGTCGGTAAAATTCGCTTCGCCGCGCAACGCGACCGCGATGGGAATCGGCATGGTGCATCAGCATTTCATGCTCGTGCCAACCCTAAGCGTTGTCGAGAATGTCATGCTCAATCAAATGGGCGCCGCCGGCCTGCGCCTGCCGACCGCTAGGGTTGCGAGCGAAATCAACCGCCTAGGCGATGAGATTGCCATGCAGATCGACCCTTATGCGCGCGTCGCCGACCTTGGTGTCGGTGACCAGCAACGCATCGAGATCGTACGAGCGCTGCACGGCGCGGCGCGAATATTGATTCTCGACGAGCCGACGACGGTGCTTACCGCCGAAGAACGCGATAAGCTCTTCGTAGTGATCCGACGGCTGCGCGCGCAGGAAAATTCGATCATCCTGATCAGCCACAAGCTGGACGACATCTTCGCCGTGTGCGATCGGGTTGTCGTTCTGCGCCGGGGCCGGGTCGTCTATGAGCGGGAAATTAACGACTGCAGCCGCGAGGGCCTTATCGAAGCCATGGTCGGCGCGGACCTGCCGCATCCCGAGAAGCGGCCTGCACACCCCGCTGCCGCAATCCTAGTGAGCGTCGATTCCGTGGCCGCGGAGGTCGGCAATGCCCGGCGTATTTTCGACGACGTGTCCTTCGATCTGCGCGCCGGCGAGATCCTCGCTCTTGCCGGCGTCGAAGGCAACGGCCAGCGCGAATTGGCGGAGATCGTGGCCGGGCTGCGCGCGCCGGCTGCGGGCTCGGTCCGGTGTCTCGACACGCCGCCGGGCCGCAAGATGTCGGTACGCCATCTGCGTCGTCGCGGTCTGCGCCATGTTCCTGAGGATCGGATAAGTGCCGGCGTATTGATCGGCCAACCGCTCTATGAAAACCATCTTCTGTCGCATTTCTTCCGCCGCCCCTATTCGCGGCGCGGCTGGCTGTCGCGTCGGCGGGCTCGTGGCGCTGTTGCCGGTCTCATCCGCGAATTCGACGTGCGTGCCCCCCACCCGAATGTCACAATGGCCACGCTTTCCGGTGGCAATCAGCAGAAAATGGTCCTGGGTCGGGAACTCGACGGCGATGTTCGCCTGCTGGTCGCCGCGCATCCGACGCGCGGGCTCGATCTGCGCACATACGCCTTCATACAGGAGCGCCTGTTGGACCTGCGCGACAAAGGTGTCGGGATACTCCTAATCTCCTCAGACCTCGAAGAGATCTGGCAGGTCGCCGACCGGGTCATGGTGCTCGCCGGCGGCCGGCTTCGCGGCCCGGTTGCTTTGAGCGAAACGACAGTGCAGGCCGTCGGCTCGTGGATGTCGGGTAAATGAGCAGCCTATTGCGCAAATTACGTCCTGCAGTGCTGACCATTCTCGGCGCGCTCATCGTAATCGCGCTATTCGTACAGATTGCCGGCAAGGATCCAATTGCCGCCGCTGGCGTATTCCTGGACCACTCGCTAGGCCGTTGGAACGGGCTCGCCGAGGTGGTGGTGCGCGCCGTGCCTCTGACCTTGTGCGGGCTTGGCATCGCCTTCGCCTTCCGCGCGCGCATGTTCAATGTCGGCGCGGACGGCCAGTTGATCGTTGGCGCGATCCTAGCGGTCTGGGTTGCGCTTATGTTGCCCGGTTTGCCATCGTGGCTCTTGTTGCCGATTTTTCTCCTTGTCGGAGCGGCGGGCGGAGCAGCTTGGGGCGGGCTCGCGGGCTGGCTGCGCGCCCGCTACAACGCCAGCGAGATCATTGTGACGATCATGCTGAACTACATTGCTCTGCAAATTCTGTCCCGGATGATCCGAGGGCCATTACAGGAGAGCATGAAGGTCTTCCCGCGCTCCGACGCCGTGCCCGACGGCATTCTACTGAGTAGCTTCATCACCGGCACGCGATTGCACAGCGGCATCTTCCTCGCGCTCGCGGCCACGCTCGTCGCGTTCCTGGTTCTGCGATACAGCGTCTTCGGCTACCAGCTCCTGGCGGTCGGATCGAGCCGCCCCGCGGCGCGTGTCGGCGGCATATCCGACGGCCGAACAATGGTCCTTTCGATGCTCGCCGGCGGCGGCTTCGCAGGCCTCGCGGGCGCCGTCGAGATCCTCGGCGTCCATGGCCGGTTGCAGGATGATTTTGCCGGCGGGGTCGGCATCACCGCGATCGCGGTCGCGCTGCTCGCCCGGCTCAATCCATTGGCAGTGCCATTTGCGGCGCTCCTCTTCGGTGTGATCAGCGTCGGTTCGGGGGGGCTGCAGCGCGACATGGGCGTACCGCTGCCGCTCATCCACATCATCGAGGGTTTGGTCATCGTTGCCTTTCTCGTCTCCAGCCACCTGACCGGCCAGCGCCGGGCGGCGGCGTAGGGACACGCCGGTGGACGAGGTATTCCTAATCGGCCTGCTCGCCGGCGCCTTCCGTTTCGCCACGCCCATAGCGTTGGCTGCCCTAGGCGAGACGATCGCGCAACGCTCGGGCGTCCTCAATGTTGGGATTGAGGGTATCATGCTGGTCGGTGCTTTTTTCGCCGTTCTCGGGTCGGTTTGGACTGGAACGCCTTACGGTGGGCTCGCCTGCGCCATTGCGAGCGGCATCGCGATGGCCGGCCTGCACGCCTTTCTTTCGATCACCCTTAAGGTCGACCAGATCGTCTCGGGGATCGCTTTGATCGTGCTAGGCCTTGGATTTTCCGGCTTCTTTTATCGCCTGACCATCGGTGCGCAAAGTCGTGCACCGGCAGTGCCGACCTTTGATAAAGTCAATCTCGGTTGGATAAGCGAACTGCCTATTATCGGGCCGGTCCTCTTCCAACACCATCTCCTGGTCTACGCGCCCGTCGTCATCGCACTTCTGTTGTGGTGGTGGCTGTATCGCACTGGACCGGGGTTACAGGTTCGGGCGACCGGCGAGAATCCGGCTGCGGCGGAGGCGGCTGGGGTGTCGGTTGAGCGCGTGCGATATGGCTGCGTGTTGTTTGGCGGCGCCATGGCTGGCCTTGCGGGCGCCTACCTTTCGACAGCACAGTTGAGCGGTTTTGTCGAGAACATGGTCTCCGGCCGAGGTTTCATCGCCGTTGCCTGCGTGGTCTTTGGCCGCTGGAACCCAATCGGCGCCGCGCTCGCCGCGCTTTTCTTCGGCGCTGCCGACGCCGCGCAAATCCGCCTGCAAATCCTGAACCCGGATATACCGTTCGAGTTGTTCGTGATGATGCCTTACGTGCTGGCGGTTCTGTTCCTCATCTTCTTCGCCGGCCGCGCGCAAATGCCGGCGGCGCTTGGAATACCGTTTACTGGGCGCTTTCGAAATTAGAGCGGTCACCGATAAATTTATTTCGGATATAGGGAGTTCCTAAAGTCATTGGGATGTGATTCCAATTGCGTGCTGGGAAAGGAACCAGCATGGCCTGCCGTGAGATTATTTACAGGATATGCGCGAGCGTGTAATTGGAACGGTTGAGGCCCAACATTGAGGATATCGCTTTCCGGGTTGGATTGCGTTCTGCATTCTGGGATAGTTGTAAAAGATTTGCGCGCAATCTGGTGGGCCCGATAACAGGCCGCCTGCCGGGCCAGGAGGGACAGGACACGATCATGAAGCGCGCTCTTCAAAGCGTACTAGTGGTGATCCTTCTCATTTCCTTGCAGGCATGCGCGGACGGAGCTTCCGTCTCCGACAATGGGGGCTTGGTCCAGAGCTACAAAGGATCGCGCGAGGGCGCCGCCAAGCGGGCCGTGGCCGAGGCGCTGATATCGCTGAAGCAACAAAACTACGGCAACGCCATCGCTCTGGCCGGCCGGGCAATCGACACCGGTAAGGCCAGCGGGGCCGACGACAGGCTTCTCTCACTGGCCTACCTGATCCGAGCCTCGGCCTATCTTTCGACGCGCGCCTTAAGCGAAGCCGAGGCCGATATCGGACTGGCACTCGAACGAAATCCGCACAGTGCCTTCGCCTACCAACAACGCGGCGCCCTGAACGGTTTGCGCGGCCACTACCGACGATCCATCGCCGACTACTCCCGCTCGATCGATATCGAACCCCGCTTCGGGCCCTATTTCCTGCGCGGGATTACCTATCTAAAGACCAAACAATTGCTGCGGGCGCGAAAGGACCTGACGCGCGCGATCGCAATCGACCCCAACCGGGCCAATGCCTTCTATTGGCGCGGCGTGGCCCGCACGGTATCCGGCAAGCGTCGTCTCGCATTGTCCGATTTCCGCAAGACGCTGGCGCTCGACCCTGGCCATCGCGGCGCCCGCGCGGCGCTTCGCAACCAGGGCCGTAGGCGGCCCGGAACGCCCGCCGTCCCGCGCACGCCAGAGGAATTCCCCGACGCCACTGTGCATACGATCAGCTTGTAGTTCGGCCCGGTCAGCCGGCGATCGCTTCGATAATCTCCAGCAACCAGTGCAGGGGCCAGATCAGCGAGAAGATCAGCGCCTCAATAAAAAGCTCGAAATCGAAGCAGCTCCCCGTCAATGTCCGCGCCTTGCAACCGGTAAATCCGCTGATCACGTAGTAGCTCGTTGTCGCCAAAAAGCCGACGACGTATACACCGCCGAAGAGCCTCACTTGCCGGAACCGGATTTACCGGAGTTTCGTTCACAATTTGCGTCCACAGTCATTTCCCGTTTTGGGATAATTTCCCCTTGCCCGTACGCCCTTATTCAGAAAGCCTAGCAGCCAATGGCCCGCGAGGACAAAAAAACCCCCAAGCCCCACTATTATGGGCACCGCAGTCGGCTGCGTCAGCGCTTCCTCGAGGGCGGCAGCGAGGCCCTGCCCGACTACGAGCTGCTCGAACTGATGCTCTTCGCCTCCAACGCGCGGGGAGACGTCAAACCACTGGCCAAAGCCCTGATTGAGCGCTTCGGAAGCATCCAACGTGTGCTCAGCGCAACGCCACTGCAGCTCGCGGAAACCAAGGGGCTGAAGGAAACCGGGATCGTTGCGATCAAGGCCGCCCAAGCCGCTGGACAGCGGCTCGCCCGCGCCGAAGCGATGGAGCGGCCGGTGATGTCTTCTTGGCAGAAGGTGCTCGATTACTGCCGCGCCAGCATGGCCCACGAGGTAAACGAAGCCTTCCGCCTCCTATTCCTCGACCGCAGGAACCGAGTCATCGCCGATGAGGTGCAGCAGCGTGGCACCGTCGACCACACGCCGGTCTACCCGCGCGAAGTGGTGAGACGGGCGCTCGAACTGGGCGCAACGGCGATCATCATGGTGCACAATCATCCCTCGGGTGACGCCACCCCCTCGGCCAGCGATATCGAGATGACCCGAGAAGTGCAGAAGGCGGCGCGCGGGCTCGGTATTTCGCTTCACGACCACATCATCATCTGCGGCGGCGAGCACAGCTCGATGAAAGGGCTGGGACTGATCTGAGCGGGGAATGGAGGGGCGTAAATGAGGGCGATCCTGGTCCTGACGGCGCTGGTGTTGGCAACCGGGTTGGCACCGAATCCGGTTTCGGCCCACAGCTTCAAAGTCGCACTCGTCGCGAGCGTTTCGGGGCCAAAGGCAGGGCCGGGAAAGCACGCGCGAGACGGCTTTATGTTGGCCACAAC